>DATBGP010000331.1:0-5559 GCA_036557925.1 Candidatus Limnocylindrales bacterium
GCGACCGGGCTCATCTACTTCAGCTACCTCCTGACGAACATCGGCGTGCTCGCGGCCCGGTTCCGCGGCTGGCCGCGCCAGCCGGCGTGGTTCAACCTCGGTCGCTGGGGCAAGCCGGTCAACATCCTGGCCATCCTCTACGGCGGCCTGATGCTCCTCAACATCGCCATCTGGAACGACCCCGGCCTGTTCGGGAACTTCGGCGGTGACGGCCGGGCGATCACGAACCCGACCATCGATACCTTCATCAAGCCGTTCGGCAACACGATCGACGGGATGCCGGCGTGGCCGGTCTTCGAGACGCTCGTCGGCGTGCTGATCGTCACCGGGCTGATCTACTACCTCGCCTCGGTTCGCGGCCGGGCCGCCGACGTCGAGTCCGCGGATGCGGCGACCGGCGAGGCGGTGATCGGCTGAGTCGCACCATCCATCGCGATCAGGGGCGGCCGCCGGGACCCCGGTGCGCCACCTCCTCGTGACCGGACCGCGATGACGGAGCCTGCAGAAGACGCCGAGGCCCCGATCCACGGCGAGCTCCGCGACGAGCTCGTCCGGGCGATGCAGCGCGTTCCCGAGCTGGCGGGCCACGAGCTGACGCTCACCCCGCTGTCGGGCGGGATCACGAACCGCAACTTCCTCGTGACTGCCCGCGGGTCGGCCGATCGGTACGTGATCCGGCTCGCCGGCAACGACACCCACCTGCTGGGGATCTCGCGCGAGGTCGAGCACGCGGCGACGGTGGCGGCCGCGGGCGTCGGCGTCGGGCCGGAGGTGACCGCGTTCATCCGCCCCGAGGGTTACCTCGTGACGCGGTTCATCGAGGGCTCGCCGGTCCCGGATGAGGCCGTCCACCGCCCGGACACGATCGAGCGCGTGGCCGCGTCGCTCCGCCGCATCCATGACGGGCCGGCGATCCCCGGCCTGTTCGTCCCGCTCCGGATCGTCGAGGCGTACCGGGCCCTGGCCCTGGCCCGCGGCGTCGCGATCCCCCCGGACTACGAGCTGGCGGCGGCGATCGGCCGGCGGATCGAGCTGGCCTTCCTCGCGAACCCGGTGGAGCTCCGGCCGTGCCACAACGACCTGCTGAACGCGAACTTCATCGACGACGGACAGCGGATCCGGATCGTCGACTGGGAGTACGCGGGCATGGGCGACCCGTTCTTCGACCTGGGCAACTTCTCCATCAACCACGAGCTGACGCCGGACGAGGACGCCCACTTCCTCGCGACGTACGACGGACCGGACCACGCCGCCGAGCGCATCGCGCGTCTTGCCCGCCTGACGCTGATGCGCACGGTCAGCGACTTCCGGGAGGCGATGTGGGGCGTCCTCCAGCAGGGGGTGAGCACGCTGGACGTCGACTTCGCCGCGTATGCGGGCGAGCATTTCGAGCGCCTGCTGACGGGCGCGACGACGGCCCGCTTCGAACGGGCATTGCGCGAGGCCGCCGGCTGATTCCCGGTTCGCCGGCTGACTCCCGGTTCGCCGGCCCGCGGCCGGCCGGGCGACTACCCTTCCGGCGATGGATGACCGGCCTTCGATTCTGCGACAGAGCGCGCTGCTCCTGGTTGCCTTCGTGGCGACCCTGGTCCTCCTCGTCGGCGGCCGGGCGCTCATCGGCCAGGCGGGTGGCGCTCCGCCCGTGGCCGGCGGGTCGGCGAGCGCCGGCGTGGCTTCGCTCGCTCCGGCCGGTGGCACCCCGTCCGGCCCCGGCGTCGGCCTCACACCGGCTCCGCCGCCGATCGGGCCGGATCCGTCCGGCACGGTCGTCCTCACGGGCGCCGGCGACATCGCGGTCTGCGGCTCGGACGGCGCTCGCCAGACGTCGGACCTCCTCCTCCGCCAGGAGGGCCTGTTCTTCACGGCCGGCGACAACGCCTACGACGACGGCACGGCCGCCGAGTTCGCCGACTGCTACGACCCGACCTGGGGCCGGGTGAAGGACCGGACCGTGCTCCCGGCCGCCGGCAACCACGACTGGAAGACGGCCGGAGCCGCCGGCTATCTCGGCTACTTCGGCGCGATCGCGGCGCCCGAAGGCGTCACCTGGTATTCGCGAGACATCGGGGCCTGGCACATCGTCGTCCTCGACTCCGACTGCGACCAGGTCGGCGGCTGCACGGCGGCCTCGCCACAGGGCCGCTGGCTCGCAGCGGATCTCGCCGCCAGCTCCGCCCGATGCACGCTGGCGATCTGGCACCACCCCCGGTTCAGCTCGGGCGAGCACGGCGACGACGACCAGGTCGCGCCCTTCTGGGACCTGCTGCACCGGGATGGCGCCGAGCTCGTGATCAACGGCCACGACCACGACTACGAGCGGTTCGCCCCCCAGGACCCGAGCGGGAAGGAGGAGCGGCCGGGCGGCATCCGCGAGATCGTCGTCGGGACCGGCGGCGCGGAGCTCCGGACGTTCGGCCGCACGGCCCCGAACAGCGAGCTCCGGCTCGCCGGAACCGCCGGCGTCCTGCGGTTGACCCTGCACCCCGCGAACTACGACTGGGAGTTCCTGCCGGTGAGCGGAGAGGTCGCCGATTCCGGGAGCACGATCTGCCACTGACCACGGCGCGGCACGAGGCCACGGCGGCCCGGGCCGGCCGATAGGCTGGGCGCATGGCGGACCATGCTCGGGCGGTCATCATCGGCGGCGGTGTCGGCGGCACGTCGATCGCCTACCACCTCGGCGAGCGTGGCTGGACCGACGTCGTCCTCGTCGATCGCGCGGAGCTCACCTCCGGCTCGACCTTTCATTCGGCGGGGCTCGTCGGGCAGCTCCGGAGCACCGTCTCCCTGACCACGATGATGATGTACGGCGCCGGCCTCTACCGCCGCCTCCGCGATGAGACCGGCGTGGATCCGTCGTGGCAGGAGGTCGGCTCGCTCCGGCTCGCCTCGACCCGGGCCCGGTTCGAGGAGCTCCAGCGGCAGGCGAGCTGGGCGAAGACGTTCGGGCTGCCGCTCGAGCTGATCACCGCGAGCGAGGCCCAGGACCGCTTCCCGCTGATGTCGACCGACGGGGTCCTCGGCGCCGTCTGGCTTCCCACCGACGGCTGGCTCGACCCGTCCGGGTTGGCGATGGCCCTCGCCGCCGGAGCGCGCCGGCAGGGCGTGACGATCCGGACGCACACCCGCGTCGTCGGGATCGGCGTCGAGCGCGGCCGCGTGACGGGCGTCACCGTCCAGCTGAAGGACGGCTCCCGCGAGGAGATCCATGCCGACGTCGTGGTGAACGCCGGCGGGATGTTCGCGCCGGAGATCGGCCGGCTCGCCGGGGTCACGATCCCGATCATCCCCATGGCCCACCAATACCTCTTCACCGAGGCGATCGAGGGCGTCCACGCGGGCCTGCCCCAGCTCCGCGACCCCGACAACCTCGTCTACTTCCGCGAGGAGGTCGGCGGCCTGTGCATGGGCGGCTACGAGCGCAACCCGGCGCCGTGGTCGCTCGACGGCGTCCCGCCCGATTTCAACGGCAAGCTCCTCGCGGCGGACTGGCCGCGGTTCGAGGAGATCATGGCCGGGGCCGTGCGCCGCGTGCCGGCGATCGAGGACGCCGGCGTCGCCCGCATCATCAACGGCCCGGAGGGCTTCACCCCCGACAACGAGTTCATCCTCGGCGAGAGCGACGTCCGGGGGTTCTTCGTCGCGGCCGGGTTCTGCGCCCACGGGATCGCGGGCGCCGGCGGGATCGGCCGGCAGGTTGCGAGCTGGATCGTCGACGGCGAGCCGGAGCTCGACCTGTGGCACATGGACATCCGGCGGTTCGGCGGCCATCACTGGAGATCGCGGGACTGGACGCTCGCCCGGACGGCCGAGGTCTACGCGACCTACTACGACATCCACTACCCGAACGAGGAGCGGCTGGCCGGCCGGCCCCTCCGGATGGCGCCGACCTACGAACGGCTCGCGGCGCTCGGCGCGGCGTTCGGCGAGAAGTCCGGCTGGGAGCGCCCCAACTGGTTCGAGCCGACCGCGGACGATGCCCGGTTCGGCGGCCGCGAAACGCTCGAACGGCTCCGGCCACGGGGCTGGGCCGGCCAGCACTGGAGTCCGTCGATCGCCGCCGAGGCGATCGCGACGCGGATCGACGCCGGCCTGTTCGACGAGACGAGCTTCGCGAAGATCGAGGTCGTCGGATCGGGTGCCCCGGACTTCCTGAACCGGATGGCCGCGAACGACGTCGAGGTCGAGGTCGGGCGGATCGTCTACACGTCGCTCCTGAACAGCCGCGGCGGGATCGAGTGCGACCTCACGATCACCCGGATCGCGCCGGATCGATTCTTCCTGGTCACGGGGACCGCGTTCGGCCAGCACGACCTGGGCTGGCTCCGGAGGCATCTGCCCGACGACGGGTCCGTCCAGCTCGTCGACGTCACGTCCGGTCGCGTCTGTTTCGGCCTCTGGGGCCCGCGGGCCCGCGACATCCTCGCCCCGCTCACCACCGACGACGTTTCGAACGAGGGCTTCCCGTACCTGACCGCCCGACCGATCACGATCGGGCGCGTGCCGGTCCTCGCGTTGCGGGTCACGTACGTGGGCGAGCTCGGCTGGGAGCTCTACGCCCACACGGAGTTCGGGCCGGCGCTGTGGGACACCCTGATGGAGGCGGGCAGTCCCCGCGGTCTGACGCCGGCGGGGTATCGGGCGATCGACGCGCTGCGGCTCGAGAAGGGCTACCGGGTGTGGTCGTCGGACATCACGCCGGACGAGACGCCGTTCGAGGCGGGCCTGGCGTTCGCAGTCGCGCTCGACAAGGGCGACTTCCTCGGCCGGGACGCCCTCGTGCAGGCGAAGGCCGCCGGCCCGCGCAAACGGCTGCGCTGCCTGGTCCTCGACGACCCGCGATCCGTCTGTCTCGGCAACGAGCCGGTCCGGGTCGACGGGCGGATCGTCGGCCGGGTCACGTCCGGTGGCTTCGGCTACGCGGTCGAGCGGTCGATCGCCTACGCCTACCTGCCGGCAGACGCCGGGATCGGGACCCGTGGAGACGTGGACGTCTTCGGCGAGTGGATCGGGTTCGAGGTGGCGCGGGAGCCACTCTGGGATCCGTCGAACGAGCGCATCCGGGCATGACGACCCTCCTCCGCGACCAGTCGGGCCGGTTCGGCGTGGATTGGAGCGCGGGCCTCGCTGTCGCCCCCGAATCCGAGCTGGAGGCCTGGCTCGCGCTGGCCCAGGCGGCCTGCGACGAGGCCGACGCCATCGCCCGCGCGAGCTTCCGCCGCGACCTCCGGATCTCGACGAAGCCGGACCGGACGTTCGTCACCCAGGCGGACCAGGCAATCGAACGGGCGATCCGAGAGCGGATCCGGGCCGCCCACCCCGATCACGGGCTCGTCGGGGAGGAGTACGGGACGGAGGCCGGCGACGCGGCGACCCGCTGGTACATCGACCCGATCGACGGGACCCACAACTTCATCCGCGGCGTGCCCCTGTTCGGGACGCTGCTGGCGGCCGAGCGGGACGGCGAGCTCCAGGCGGCGGTGATCTCGGCGCCGGCGCTCCACGAGCGCTGGTGGGCGCGGCGCGGCGGCGGGGCGTGGGCCCGCAGCCTGGACGACG
>DATBGP010000332.1:0-7351 GCA_036557925.1 Candidatus Limnocylindrales bacterium
CAGGGAGCTGTGCATCGACGCATACCTCCGCAGCCCCGCCAGGGGCGCTCACGAGGCCGCCATCCGGTCGTGCACCCGACCGGTGAAGCGGTCGTGCCGACACCATACACCCCGCTGCCGGGCAGGTCACCCCCCAATCGCCGACGACCTCCCCGGACCTTCCGACCGGGCCAGCAAGCGGCGTCGAAGGCCGGCTTCGAGGACCTCAGGCGCCGACGAGCCAGGCGTCGCGAAGGGCCTTCGTGAGGTCGCCGGACGGACCTTCGAAGGCGCTCGTCCAGATGCCCGTGCCGAGCAGCTCCTGACGTCGGAACTCCGCCCATTTCTCGCCGAGCGAGCGGGCGTCGTCGAAGTAGAGCTGGACCCAGTGGGGCGCGCAGGACGCACACGAACGCTCCTGCCAGGCCGCCCGACGAACCTTCTCGGCCGGGTCGTAGGACGTCGTGTGGGCGGCGGCCAGCGTCCGTGCCGTCGCGTACGTCACGTCGAAGCCGCGACCGGTCGTCCGCGCCCCGAGCGCGCCGGTCTTCGTCGGCCAGAGATGGCCGTAGAACGGGACGCCGACGATGATCTGCTCCGGCCTCGCGACCTTCCGCAGCAGGCGGATCGCGTCCCCGACGGCATAGTGCGGGCCCTCGAGCGGCGCCGTCCCGTGGGCGGCGGTCGAGAACGTGCCGGCGAAGTGGTAGCCCATCAGGTACACGGCATGGGCGCCGCCGGGCTTCAGGGCGCCGGCCACGTCGTAGCTCTCGAAATGGCCGACGACGTCGAAGGTCAGCTGGTAGCCCGGTCCGCGCGCGTCCAGCTCCGACCGGATCCGGCGGACGAGATCCGTGAAGCCCGCCTTCTGGCCGCGAGGGATGGGCTCGAAGTCGACGTTCACGCCGTCGACGCCTCGCCGGACGACCTCGTCCGCGACCTCCCGAGCGAGCCGGGACCGGGCGGCCGAGCTCGCGAGGAGCTTCGAGGACGTCTCGGTCTGACCGGCCGACCACGAGAATCGGGCCAGCGAGATCACGACCTTCGTCCGGCTCTCGTGGGCGCGGGCGATCAGCCGGTCGACGAGCTTGCCGGTCCAGATCCGCCAGCGGCCGTCATGGCGGATCGCGCCGGAGCTGGCGGCCTCCAGGCTGAAGAAGGCGATGGTCGAGACGGAGGCGAAGTCGAGCCGGGCGAGGGCGTCGTCGACCTGGGACGTCGTCACGAACGCCATCACCTCACCGCGGAGGCCCTTCGCGGCGAACTCGAACGGCAGGCGCGGGCCGGCGGGCGATCCGGAGGGCCCGACGGGCGACGCGGCCGGGGGCGCCGCGGCCGAGGGCGCCGTGGACGGGAGCGTTCCTTCCGCCGGCGGATCCGGCGAGACGGGCGGGGACGGCGAGGCAGCCGGAGCGGGCGAGGCGGCGCCCGATGGTCCAACGTGGTCGGGCGGCGCGCCGGCGGGCGAGGCGACAGGGGAGCCGGACGCGGCGCCACCCTGGCTCGCGCTCGAATCGCAGGCTCCGACGACCAGCGCGAACAGCATGAGCGGGACGACGAGCCGGACGTGACGGCGGACGAGGATCGATGGAGAGGTCATGCCGGATGCGTCGTCAGGGTGCCGACGTGCCCTCCCGGCCGAAGTCGTCCTCGACGCGGACGACGTCGTCGAGCTCCGGCGTCGAGACCTCGATGAGCTCCACGTCGTCGACGGCCTCGAACCGGTGTCGCCGGCGCACCGGCACGCGGGCGCTCTCGCCCGGACCGAGCTCCCGGACGCTCATCGTCCCGCCCTCGTCCTCCAGGTGCAGGCGAAGACGGCCGGTCAGGACGTAGATCGACTCGTCCTTCTGCTCGTGGTACTGGAGCGAGAGCCTCCTGCCTGCCGAGATCGCGATGAGCTTCCCGACGTAGCGATCCGTGACGACCCAGATCAGCTCGTGGCCCCAGGGCTTGTCGATCCGCCGCGCCGTCCCGGCGGCCCCGGCCCCCGGGTCCGTCCCCGCGCCTGTCGTCTCGGTCACGAGCCGCGGACCAGCCGCTCGCCGGCGGCGAGCATCGCCTCGCGGAGGTCGGGCGAGGTGGCCTCCGTGTAGACCCGGACCAGCGGCTCCGTGCCGCTTGCCCGGATCAGGAGCCACGTGCCGTCGGCGAGGAAGAACTTGAAGCCGTCGTTCGTCGAGAGCGGCACCGTCCGATCGATCGCGTTCCCGTCCAGCGACGTCGGCGCCTGCTCGCGGAGGTCGACGAGCAATCGCCGCTTCGTCTCGTCGTAGATCGCCCGGTCCACGTGGACGTCGATCCGCCGGTAGAAGGACGGCCCGGCGATCTCGTGGAAGTGCTCCATCGCCTTCGAGACCGGCCAGCGGCCCGCCGCCTTCTCGGCGAGGAACAGCTCGAGCAGCATCAGGTCGGCGTAGACCCCGTCGCGTTCGGGCAGGTGCATCCCGAAGCCGAACCCGCCGGACTCCTCGGCGCCGAGCATGGCCCCCGTCCGGATCATCTCCGGCCCGATGAACTTGAACCCGACGGGAACCTCGTGGACGTCGATCCCGTAGCGCCGACCGAGGGTCCATGCCATCGACGTGTTGTTCACGCTCACGACGACCGGATCGCGGAGCTTCCGGTGCTCGGCGAGGTGGTACATCAGCAGGCCGGTCACCTCGAGCTGGTGGATGAACTCGCCCCGCTCGTCGGCCGCGCCGGCCCGGTCCGCGTCGCCGTCCAGCAGCAGCCCCAGGTCGAACCCACCGCTTGCGATCCGCGCGAGCGCCTCGTCGACGTTCGGCCGGATCGGCTCGGGGTTCACCCCGCCGAAGTAGGGGTTCCGCTCGTTGTGGATCTCGGTGACGCGGATCCGGCCGCCGGCCAGGAGCCGCGGGATCCAGGTGGACCCGGCGCCGTACAGCGGCTCCACGAGGATCGAGACGTCGGCCGCCTTCAGCGCGTCGAGGTCGATCGTCCGGCGGACGAACTGCTCGTAGCCCGGGAACGGGTCGAACCGCTCGACGAGACCGGCCGCCTCGGCGTCGGCCAGCGGCCGTCGCTCGATCGCCGTCCCGCCGTTCGCCGCGATCGTCGCCTCGAGGACGGTGAGGATCTCCGCTCCGGCAGCGGCCCCGGTCGGCGCCTTCACCTTGAAGCCGTTGTCGGTCCACGGGTTGTGCGATGCGGTGATGACGATGCCGGCCGCGGCCCCGCGCCGGACGACCTCGTACGAGCTCATCTGGGTGGGCACGGCCGCCATGGCGAGGAACACCGGGATGTCGTGGGCGAGGAGGACCTCGGCGGCGGCGGCCGCGAAGTGCTCCGACGCGAAGCGCCGGTCGAACGCGAGCACGACCCCCTTCGCCTGCTCGCCCCGCCCGACCACGTAGCGGGCGACGCCGTCCGCGCAACGCCGGACGTTCTCGAACGTGAAGTCGTCGGCGACGCGCGCCCGCCAGCCGTCGGTGCCGAAGACGATCGTGGTGGGCGCCGGGGCGTTCGCGATGATTGTCATCCGCGACCTCCCGTGCACCGGGCGAGCAACGCACCCACCTCGGTCTCGAACGGACGCGCGCCCCGGAGCAGGGCGACGGTCTCGCTCGCCGTCATCGTCGCATCCGCCCCGGCGACGGCGCGGACCTCGTCGCCCGTCCGTTCGACCAGGAGGTCGTCGCCGGTCGTCGTGATCTGCTCGCCGGGCTGGACGACCTGGCCGTGGACGCCGTCGAGGCCGAGCGCCCCGAGGAGCGCGGTCCAGCCGCCGATGTCGCTCCAGCCGACGTCCATCCCGCCCATCACCACGCGATGATCCGATGCGGCGCCCTCCATCACGGCCTTGTCGATCGAGATGGGGGTCACCCGGTCGTAGGCGTTCGTCAGGGCCAGCTCCGAGCCGACCGCGTTGTCGATCAGCATCGGCAGCGGCGTGAACTTCTCGAGAGCCCCCCGGATCGCCTCCCGCTGCCAGAGGAACATGCCGGCGTTCCAGGCGACGTCCGGCGTCCCGAGGAGCTGCGTCGCCCGGGCTTCGGTCGGCTTCTCCTCGAACGCCTGCAGCTTGTGGGCGAACAGCCCGTGGATCGTCCGGCCGCCGAGCGGCTCCGGGATCAGGTAGCCGTAGTGGGTCGACGCGTGGGTCGGCTGGATGCCGAGGGTCACCAGCGGCCGCTCGATGCCGAACGGCGTGCCGGCGGCCAGGCCGTCGGCAGCTGACAGGAGAACGTCGCGGAAGACGTCCTCCTGCTCGATCCAGTGATCGGCGGGGAGGACCGCCATCACCTCCTCCTCGGGGCGCTCGATCATCCGGGC
Source organism: Candidatus Limnocylindrales bacterium (assembly GCA_036557925.1). Lineage (GTDB taxonomy): Bacteria > Chloroflexota > Limnocylindria > Limnocylindrales > CSP1-4 > CF-46. The sequence goes on from DATBGP010000332.1 coordinate 4,276, forward strand.
CGCGAGGGCGATCGCCGCGGCCGTGTTCCGACCGGCCGGCTCGACGATCAGCTGGACGTTCGGCGTCTGCTCGCGGACGAAGTGGCCGTACTTCCGATCCGTGACGACGAAGACGTCGCGGGGCGAATCCACGAGCGGCAGCACCCGGGCGACGGTTCGCTGGAGAAGGGTCTCCTCGCCGAGGAGGGGCAGGAAGGGCTTCGGGCGTTCGGGCCGGCTCAGCGGCCACAGCCGGGTTCCGCCGCCCCCGGCGAGGATCACGACGTACATCGCGAGCATTCTACTGACGCGGACCGGGCCATCCGCCGCTCGATCGTCCTGGGCCGGACGAGTCGTGACTCGCCGGGCCCGATCAGGAGGGTTCCGGCAACAGCACGCGGGGCAGCAGCCGGACGAGGACGGCGCTCGGATCGATCGGGTGGAGGTACGTCAGGACGACGCCTCGGCCGACGCCGATTGCATCGCAGCCCTGCCGCGGTGCCGGGTCGATCACCAGGCTCGTCGCGGAGACCGTCAGGATCGCGACGAGATCGCATGGAGTCCCGAGCCAGCCCAGCACGAGGCGACGGTCGCCGACGAGCCCGATCCCCGTGTCGCCGGACGAAGTCCACGGAATGGCTTCGAGCTCGCGCTGCGTCGCCGGCCGCCACGCCGCGAGGATGCCGGGCTCCCCGACGATCCTCACATCCATCACCCGATCGAAGAACGGCACCCGGAGGCGGCCGATCGTCCCGGGCGAAGCCGCCGCCGGGCTGGGTGCGGTCGACGGGACCGAGACGGCGGAGGGAGCCGCCGTGGGATCGGGCCGGGCGCTGCGTGGCGCGGAGGCTGCCGGTGACGCCGATCTCGTCGGCGGCGAAGTTGCCGGACCCACCGTGCAGGCCGCCATCAGGAGTGCCGCGCCGGTCATCGACAGCGCTTCGAGCCGCATCACCCACCCTCCGGTCGACGGTCCGACGAGCGGCCGGACGTTCTCGTAACGAGCGCCCTCAGAAACTCGGCGGGGTCGAGCAGAAGAGGACGACCGTCCGGCTCGGGCCGGGGTTCCGGTTGTGGTGCGGCTGGCGCGAGGAGTGGGTGATCGAGTCGCCTTGCTCGAGGAGATGGTGCTCGTCGCCGACCCAGAGCTCGAGCCGACCCTCGAGCACGATCACGACCTCCTCGTCCGACTCATGCGTGTACCCCTCCTCGCCCGTCCCGCCGCCGGGCTCGAGCGTCGTGAGGATCACCTGGAGGCGGCCGCTCCGGCCGGAGGTGAGGAACTCGTCGGTCGCGTTCAGGCCCGGATAGACCACCCGGCGACGGTCGGCCTTCCGAACGACCCGACCCAGCGGCGCCTCGTCGACGAACAAGTCGGCGATCCCGAGATCCAGCGCTCGGGCGATCCGCTGGACCGAGGCGATCGACGGGCTCGTCACCTCCCGCTCCACCTGGGAAAGGAAGCTCTCGGTCACACCGGCCCGCTCCGCGAGCTCGCGGAGGGTCACGTGTCGCGCCTGGCGGAGCGAGCGGATCCGCGGCCCGAGCTGCAACTCCGTGGCGGTCATCCGCGCCGCGCTCCCTCCTTCGAACCCCGCGATGTCCGCACGACCACCGCCGGATTCGGCCGGTTCGCGCGCTCGGGGCTGAAGTATAGCTTCAGTCGATCGGCGAGCCGGGCGTTGCGGAGGCCGGGCCGGATTCGAATCTCGTGCGGTATCCGCGTTGACGCTGTGGAAGCAGCACGACTACCATCGCCCAACCCTGTAGCATCGCTACACCGCGTCGATCGTTGCCAGACCGCGTTCCCCCTGCGTGAGGCCTCGTGACCGTTCCCGCGACCGTCGCCGATCCGTCGACCGCTCCCCCACCGGACGCCGGCCAGGGGTCGAGCGCGACCGGGACCGGCGGCGCCGCGACCGGGGCCGGCACGCCCCCGACGATGGCGCCCGCGTCCGGGACCCACCCCGACGTCGCCCTGATCAACGTCACGAAGCGGTTCGGCCCCGTGGTCGCCGTCGACCGGATGCATCTCGAGATCCCCTCCGGCTCGTTCACGAGCCTCCTGGGGCCGTCGGGCTGCGGCAAGACGACGACCCTCCGGATGATCGCCGGCTTCGAGCAGCCGTCGGAGGGCGAGATCCTCCTCGCCGGCCGGCCCATCGCCGGCGTTCCGCCCTATCACCGCAACGTCAACACCGTCTTCCAGCACTACGCCCTGTTCCCCCACATGGACGTCGCCCAGAACGTCGGCTACGGGCTCCGCCAGAAAAAGATCCCGAAGGCCGACCAGACGCGCCGCGTCGACCAGGCGCTGGACCTCGTGCGGCTCGCCGGCTACGGGAAGCGAAGGACGTGGGAGCTGTCCGGCGGGCAGCAGCAGCGGGTCGCCCTCGCCCGGGCGCTCGTGAACCGGCCCACCGTCCTCCTCCTCGACGAACCGCTCGGCGCCCTCGACCTGAAGCTCCGCAAGGAGATGCAGCTCGAGCTGAAGGCCCTCCAGCAGGAGGTCGGGATCACGTTCATCTACGTGACCCACGACCAGGAGGAGGCCCTGACGATGAGCGACATGATCGTTGTCATGCGCGACGGCCTGATCCAGCAGCAGGGCCGACCGGAGGTCCTCTACGAGCGCCCGATCAACACGTTCGTCGCGAACTTCATCGGGGTCTCGAACCCGCTCGCGGCGAAGGTCGTCGACTTCGATTCGGCGAGCCGGATCGCCCGCGTCGAGACCGCCGGCGGCCTCCGGCTCACGGGCACCGTCACGGACCCCGCTGCCGGCCCGGGCGTCGGCGAGGCGGTGACGATCGCGGTCCGGCCAGAGCACCTCCGCGTCGAGCCGCGAGACGCCGAGGACGTGGCGGCGGACGACGGATGGACCCGGGTCGCCGGGCGGATCCAGCAGGGCACGTACCTCGGCGAGCAGACCGAGTACCGCATCCAGACCGACACGGCCGGCGAGCTCATCGTCCGGCGCCAGAACCAGCTGGGAGACACGACGAACCAGGGGCTCGGACCGGGCGATCCCGTCACGGTCCGATGGCATGAAGGGGCCAACCTCGTCCTCGTGGGATGAGGCACCCGACATCGACCC
>DATBGP010000333.1:0-6334 GCA_036557925.1 Candidatus Limnocylindrales bacterium
AGACCGTGATCGTCCTGGGCGAGGACGTCGGCAAGAAGGGCGGCGTGTTCCTCGCCACGGACGGGCTCTGGGCGGAGTTCGGCGACGATCGCGTCATCGACACGCCGCTGACCGAGAGCCAGATCGTCGGGACCTCGATCGGCGCGGCGATCGGCGGCCTCCGGCCCGTCGCCGAGATCCAGTTCGCCGACTTCATCCACCCGGCGTTCAACCAGCTCGTGTCCGAGGCGGCCCGGCTCCGCTACCGGAGCAACAACGGCTACGGCGCGCCGATGGTGGTCCGGGCACCATACGGCGGCGGGGTCCACGGGGCGCTGTACCACAGCCAGTCGGTCGAGGCGTTCTTCACCCACGTCCCGGGCCTGAAGGTCGTCATCCCGTCAACGCCCTACGACGCCAAGGGCCTGCTGCGGAGCTCCATCCGCGACGAGGATCCGGTTCTCTTCTTCGAGCACAAGAAGATGTACCGCAGCGTCCGCGGCGACGTCCCCGACGGCGAGTTCACGGTCCCCCTCGGCAAGGCCCAGGTGACCCATCCGGGCAACCAGGTGACCGTCCTCGCCTACGGCCTGATGGCCCACTACGCGCTCGAGGCGGCCGACCGGGTCGCCGAGGACGGGATCAGCGTCGAGGTCGTCGACATCCGGACGCTGCGGCCGCTCGACAAGGAGACGATCCTCGACTCGGTCCGGAAGACCGGCAAGTGCCTGATCGTCTACGAGGACAACCGGTTCGGCGGCTACGGGGCGGAGGTGGCGGCGATCGTCGCCGAGGAGGCGTTCGACTACCTCGACGGGCCGGTGACGCGGATCGCGGGCCCGGACGTCCCGGGCGTCCCCTACAACCACGTCCTCGAGGACTGGTTCATGGTGAACCCCGAGAAGATCGCGGACGGGATCCGGAAGCTTGCCGCCTACTGAGGCCGAGCTCGCGGCGCTCGAGACGCGGCTCCAGGCGCTCCTCGACCCGTACCGCGACCGCCTCGAGCCCGTCGAGGTCTACGGCCAGCCGTTCCTCCGGCGGCCCGGCGCCAGGAAGCACGAGTGGTTCGCCGGCGTGAACCGCGGCAAGGGCGTCATCCGGCTGTCGCTGCTGCCGATGTACCAGCACCCCGAGATCCTGGAGGGCCTGTCGCCGGCCCTGCTCAAGCGGAAGACGGGCGCCTCGGTCTTCTCGTTCGCCGCGCTCGACGACGCCCAGGTCGCGGAGCTGCGCGACCTCGTCGAGCGCGCGTCACGGGTCTACTGGGAAGGGGGAGGGACATGAGCGACTTCGAGCAGGTCCACGAGCGACTGAAGGGGATCCTGACCCCATACGCGTCGGACGAGCTGGTCGTCACGAAGGACAGTCCGGCCGGGATGGCCCTGGAGGTGAAGGGCCTCGAGGGCAAGCCGTGGGGGTACGTCGGGGGCACGCGTCTCGGGAAGCGCTACGTGAGCTTCTACCTGATGCCCTTCTACGGGAACCGCGGGCTGGAGGCGTCGATCTCGCCGGCTCTCGCGAAGCGCCGCCAGGGCAAGGCCTGCTTCAACCTCACGAAGGTCGACGAGCCGCTGCTGGCCGAGCTCAGGGAGCTCACCGCGCGGTCGATCCCGGGCTGGCGCGAGCAGGCCCTGGCAATCGACGCCGAGCGGAGTCGCCGCTAGGCGATGCAGCGGTAGCGCCGCGAGAAGAAGCGGAGCTGGGTCTCGAAGGCGGCCGCGTCGCCGGCGAACTCGTGGACGAAGACGATGGGAACGCCCGTGCCGACGTCCTCGACAGGGAGCCGGACGCCGTCGCCCGTGGTGATCGTCGCCATGACGCGATGATGCCGACTCGGCAGCGCTCCCGTTCGGACGACCCGTCGGTCGGGCGACAGCCCGGCACCCGATGCGCGACACTGTCGCCAAGCACTGCAGTGATCGGCGGACCACGATCCGCCGCGCGACCCGGAGGAACATCGAGTGGCCAAGGTGACGATGCCCCAGCTCGGCGAGAGCGTCGCCGAGGGGACGATCGGCAAGTGGCTGAAGCAGCCCGGCGACAGCGTCGAGAAGTACGAGCCGCTCCTCGAGGTCATCACCGACAAGGTGAACGCCGAGGTGCCGTCGCCGTTCGCCGGGGTCCTCAAGGAGATCCTCGTCGAGGAAGGGGCCACCGTCCCGAACAACGCCGAGATCGCGATCATCGAGACCGCCGAGGAGGGATCGGCCGAGGCGGCGCCCGAGCCGAAGCCCGCACCGGCGGCCGAGGCGTCGCCGGCTCCCGCACTTGCGCCCGCGGCGGCGGTCGCCCCGGACGATCGCGGCGCGCCCACCACCGGCAGCCCCGATGCCCCGGCGCGACCCGCCTTCGAGCCCGCCGACGGCCCGGCCGGCTCCGACGAGCGCCCCGAACGAGCCGCCGCGTCCGCGGCCGCCTCGGCCGCCCCGGCTCCCACCGCGGTCGCCACGCCGGCCGACATGCCCGGCAACCCGGATGCGCGGATGACCCCGGCCGTCCGGCGCCTGCTCCGCGAGCACGGCGTCACGGCGGCGCAGATCGTCGGCACCGGTGGCGGCGGGCGGATCACCCGCGAGGACGTCACGAACTACGTCGAGAGCCAGCGCACGGGTCAGCCGGTGGGCGGCCAGGCCGTCGCCGCTGCGGCGGCGGCTCCGGCCAGCGCCAACGGCACGGCCGCGCCGGCGGCCCCGGCTCCGGCCCTCCCGACGCCGCCGGCACCCGCCGCTCCGAGCGCCGCTTCGGCAGCCGGTTCCGCTCCGGCACCCGCCGCCGGACGCGCGGGGGCTCCGACCGGCGCCACGATCGACTTCCCGGCCGGCGCGGACGAGGTCCTCGTGCCGATGACCCAGATGCGGAAGGGCATCGCCACGCAGATGACGCGGGCCCTCCAGGCGCCGCACGCGTACGTCCAGATGGAGGTCGACGCCACCCGCCTCGTCGCCTTCCGGGAGCGGGCGAAGCGCGAGTACCAGGCGAAGGAAGGGATCGGCCTCAGCTTCGTCCCGTTCGTCGTCAAGGCGTCCGCCGTCGCCCTGAAGCGGAACCCCACGTTCAACGCCCACTGGACCGAGAACGGGCTGCTCGCCAAGCGCCACGTCAACATCGGCGTCGCGGTCGCCGTCGACGAGGGACTGATCGTTCCCGTCATCCGCGATGCGGACCAGCTCTCGATCCACGGCCTGAACGTCGCGATCGCCGACGTGGCCGGGCGAGCGAAGGCGAACAAGCTCCGCGTCGATGACTTCGGCGGCGGGACGTTCACCGTCGACAACACCGGCTATCTCGGGACGAACCTCGTGATGCCGATCCTGAACGTGCCGGAGGTCGGGATCGTCACGATGGAGGCGATCACGAAGCGGCCGGTCGTGGTCGGGACGCCGGACGGCGACGTGATCGCGATCCGGCCGGTCATGAACATGGTCCTCGGTGTCGACCACCGGGCGAACGACGGCGCAGGCGGCGCCGCGCTGCTCCGCGAGATCAAGGCCTGGCTGGAGTCGGTGGGGCCGGACACGCCGCTCTACTGAGCCGATGGCCGATTCGCAACCGCCCAGGCGCCGCAGCACGCGCTCGACGAGCGCAGCAGCGAAGCGCTCGACCCCGAAGGCAAAGCCCGCCAAGCCGGTCGAACCCGTCGAGGTTGCGCCCGCCGCCGAGCCCGCCAAGCCGGTCGAGACCGACGAGCCGGTCGACACCGACGAGCCGGGTCCGGGGGTCGAGCAGGCTGCCTCGCCCCGGGCCGCCGCAGCGGCGCCCACCGCCGCGCCGGAACCCGACACCCCGCAAGGGCCGCGATCGCCCGCCCGTCGTCGTCGCGTCCTGCTGACCGGCGGCGCCGGCTTCGTCGGCGGCGCGGTCGCCCGCGTGCTCGCCGAGCGCGGCGACGACGTGGTCGCCCTCGTCCGGGACGCCCGCCGGGCCCAGGCCCTGACGGATCTCGGCGCGACGGTCCTCGAGGACGACCTGTCCGACGTCGACCGGCTGACCGACGTCCTTCGCGAGACCGCACCCGACGCGGCGATCCACGCCGCCGGCAGCTACCGCGTCGGCATCAGGCGCGAGGAGCGCGGCGCGATGTGGGACGCGAACGTCGGGACGACGACCCGCATCCTCGACGCAGCCGAGCGCGCCGGGACCCCGCGGATCGTCTACGTCTCGACCGTCAACGCCTTCGGCAACACCCACGGCCGTGTCGTCGACGAGACCTACCGGCGCAATCTCGCTGAGGGCTTCGTCAGCTGGTACGACGAGACGAAGTACGGCGCCCACGAGGTCGTCGAGCAGCGGACCCGCGGCGGCGCCCCGATCGTGATCGCGATGCCGAGCCAGGTCTATGGACCGCGTGACCACTCGGCGGTCGGCGAGCAGCTCAGCCGCGCGGCCGCGGGCAAGCTCGGCTACCGGGCGCTGGACGAGGTCGGGCTCGGGCTGGTCCATGTCGACGATCTCGCCGTCGGCATCGTCGCGGTCCTGGATCGCGGCGAGATCGGCCGCCAGTACGTCCTCTCCGGCCCCACGACGACCCTGGCCGACGCGATCACCCTCGCCGCCTCGATCGCCGGCCGGAAGGCGCCCGGCCTCCGCGTCCCGACGTCGCTGCTCTCGGCGTTCGCCCCGATCGGCGGCGCGATCGGCCAGCCGAACCTGCGCGAGGTGATCTCGGCCTCGTCGGGCGTCACCTACTGGGCGACCGCCGACCGCGCCGCCGAGGAGCTCGGCTGGACGCCGCGCGACCTCCAGACCGGGTTCCGTGACGTCTTCGGGTCGAACGCCGCCGGCTCGGGCACGTTCGGCGCCGGCTGAATAGACTCAGCGCGATGGCACGCGACCTCCCGATGTTCGAACCGCCCGTGGCCGGTGGCGCGCACCACGCGCCGAGCAGTCCCCCGACGATCGCGATGGGCGGCTCGGTCACGCCGCTCCGCCGCCACCCGGACTGGATCAAGGCGCGGCTGCCGTCTGGCGAGAACTACCACGACCTGAAGCGGCTGCTGCGCGGCCTGAACCTGAACACGGTCTGCGAGGAGGCCCACTGCCCCAACATCGGGGAGTGCTGGGACCAGCGCACGGCCACGATCATGATCCTCGGCGACACCTGCACTCGTGCCTGCGGCTTCTGCGCCGTGAAGACCGGCCGGCCCACCTGGTTCGACGACGACGAGCCGCAACGGGTCGCCGAGGCGGTCGCGGCGCTGGGCCTCGAGCACGTGGTGGTGACGAGCGTTGCCCGCGACGATCTGCCCGACGGCGGCGCGCGGATCTTCGCCGAGACGATCGAGCGCATGCGTGCGACGAGCCCCGGCATGGGGATCGAGGTCCTGATCCCCGACTTCGACGGATCGGACGACCGCCTGCGGGTGGTCATGGACGCCCGGCCCGACATCCTGAACCACAACCTGGAAACCGTGAGGCGGCTCCAGAAGCCGGTCCGGAAGCGCGCCCGCTGGGACCGCAGCTTGTACGTCCTCCGTCGGGCGAAGGAGATGTCGCGGGAGATCGGCTACGCGGCCCATACGAAGAGCTCGCTGAGGGTCGGGCTGGGGGAGACGCGCGACGAGCTCCAGGAGGCGTTCGAGGCGCTCCGGTCGGTCGACGTCGACATCCTCACGATCGGACAGTACCTCCGGCCCTCGGAGCGGCATCTCCCGCTCGAGCGCTACTACCACCCGGACGAGTTCGCCGAGATGAAGACCGCTGCCCTGGCCCTCGGCTTCCGGCACGTCGAATCCGCGCCGCTCGTCCGCTCCAGCTACCACGCCCGCGACCAGGTCCCGGGCGCCGAGCTGAAGGCCCTGCGCCGACGGCAGGCGACCGTCGACGCCGAAGGTCGGGTCGTGCCCCTCGCCGGCTGAGGACCCTCGAATGACCGTCGATCGCACCTATGTCGCCCGCAACGACGCTGCCCGGGAGCGCCTCGCGGCCCGGCTCGACGACCTGACGGTCGACGAGCTGATGACGCCGACGGACGGCGGCTGGAACGTCGGCGGGCTGCTCGCCCACCTCGCCTTCTGGGACCGGCTGGTCGAGGAACGCTGGGCCCTTGCCGCCCGCGAGGGCAAGCCCACGCCGATCGGCCTGGATGACGAGCTCACCGACCTGATCAACAACGCGGCGATGCCCGCCTGGCTCGCGGTGAACGCCGCGCGGCTGTCCGGCATCGTGCTGGAGGCCGCCGCCGCCGTCGACTCGGTCGTCGCCGAGGTCTCCGACGAGTCGGTCACGGCGATCGGTCAGGAAGGCCGACCGCGACTCCTCGATCGCTCCCGGCACCGGACACTGCACCTGGACGCGATCGAGGCCGCGCTGGGCCACTAGCCGTCTCCGCCGCGGGCTCCTCGCGGCGGCTCTC
>DATBGP010000334.1:0-2778 GCA_036557925.1 Candidatus Limnocylindrales bacterium
CGGGCCGGATTTCGCGTTCCTGCCCCGCTCCGAGGTGCTGACGTTCGAGGAGATCGAGCGAGTCGCGCAGGCGTTCGTGGATCTCGGCGTCGAGAAGCTGCGCCTGACCGGCGGGGAGCCGCTCGTCCGGCGCGACCTGCCCGTCCTCGTCGCGAAGCTCGCCGGCATCCGCCGGCCCGACGGGTCGCCGCTCGACCTGACCCTGACGACGAACGGGTCCACCCTGCGCCAGCACGCCGGTCTGCTCGCGGACGCCGGCCTCCAACGCGTGACGGTCAGCCTGGACGCGCTCGACGATGAGGTCTTCGGGCCCGACTTCGCGTTCCTGCCCCGGTCCGAGGTCCTGTCCTTCGAGGAGATCGACCGGACCGCCCGGACCTTCGTGGGCCTCGGGGTCGAGAAGCTCCGGCTGACCGGCGGCGAGCCGCTCGTCCGGCGCGACCTGCCCGTCCTGGTCGGCATGCTCGCCGCGATCCGGCGGCCGGACGGAACGCCGCTGGACCTGACCCTCACGACGAACGGATCGACCCTTCGTCGTCACGCGCGGCCGCTCGCGGACGCGGGCCTGCAGCGGGTGACGGTGAGCCTCGACTCGCTCGACGACGCGGTGTTCGGCACGATGAACGGGGTCGAGTTCCCGGTCGCCACCGTGCTGGACGGCATCGCCGCGGCGCAGGAGGCCGGCCTCGGGCCGATCAAGATCAACATGGTCGTCCGGCGCGGGATCAACGAGGACAGCGTTCTGCCGATGGCCCGTTGGGCGCGAGACCAGGGCCTGATCCTCCGCTTCATCGAGTACATGGACGTCGGCCACACGAACGGCTGGCGGATGGACGACGTGGTCCGCGCCGACGAGCTGGTCGCGCTGGTCGACGCCGAGCTTCCGCTCGAGGAGGTCCCGCCACGCTATCGCGGCGAGGTCGCGACCCGCTATCGCTACCGGGACGGGTCGGGCGAGGTGGGCCTGATCGCCTCGGTCACGCGGCCCTTCTGCGGGGACTGCACCCGCGCCCGGATCTCGGCGGACGGCCACTTCTACACGTGCCTGTTCACCGCCACGGGCCACGACCTCCGGGCGATCCTGCGCGATCCGAAGCTCGCCGGCGACGTCGTCGCGGGCGAGGCGGCGCTGCGGGACGCGATCGCCGCGGTCTGGCGCGTCCGCGAGGACCGCTACTCCGAGCTCCGGACCGAGGCGACGTCGTCGCGTCTGCCCCGGATCGAGATGTTCGCGATGGGCGGTTGAGGCGATCGATCCGGGCCGTCGCCGGCGCTTGTCCACCCTTCGTCCACATCGGTGCAGAACTCGTGGAAACTCCGCGGGCCCGAAGGCCCGAGTTCGTGGACAAATCCGTTGACCCCCGCCATCGGGCGGCCGTACCGTAGGTCGTGCCCGAAGGGGCCGTCAGGAACCGGAGAAACCGAGATCGCATCAAGGGCTTCCGCTCCGCGCCGGTCGCTTCGGGCGCTTCGTTGCCCGGGCCCGGCGGCCTCGTTCGTCCGTGGCCCGGCGGCGATGGCCCGACGGACTGCGACCGGCATCCCGGTGTCGGTACGTCCGTCGGGCTTTTCGCGAAGCGGGCCTCGGCCGTCTTCCCCCTGGATGCGCATCCGGAGGCCCGCTCGCCCGTGAGTCCGCAGCCCGCCATCCCGCCCGCTGAGCAGCCTGCCCGGCTCGACGCGCTCGAGGCGGCCGTCCGGGCCCGGTCCGATCTCGTGCCGGCGGTCGGCATCGTCCTCGGCTCCGGGCTGGGCGGGCTCGCGGACGACCTCGAGGATCCGGTGGCGATCCCCTTCGCCGAGCTCCCGGGCTGGCCGGCCGCGACCGCACCTGGCCACGTCGGTCGGCTGCTCCTCGGCCGGCTCGCTGGGACGCCGGTCGTGATGCTCCAGGGACGCTTCCACCTCTACGAGGGCCATGACCCGGGCCTCGTCGTCGAGCCCGTTCTCCTGTTCGGCCGGCTCGGCGCGAACCTCGTCGTTCTGACGAACGCCGCCGGCGGCGTGGACCCATCGTTCGGGCCGGGGACGCTGATGGTGATCGCCGATCACCTGAACCTGACCGGGCGCACGCCGCTGCTGGGCCCGAACGCCGACGGGCTCGGGCCACGCTTCCCGGACCTGACGGACGCCTGGAGCCCGCGACTGCGCGCCGCCCTGAAGGCCGCGGGCGAGGCCGAGGGCGTGCCGCTCGCAGAGGGCGTCTACGCCGGCCTGCTCGGGCCGCAGTACGAGACCCCGGCGGAGGTCCGGATGCTCCGGACCCTCGGCGCCGACGCGGTGGGGATGTCGACCGTGCTCGAATGCATCGCGGCTCGATGGTCGGGCCTGGAGGTCTGCGGCGTCTCCCTGGTCACGAACGCCGGCGCAGGCTACAGCGGCGAGCCGCTGACGCACGAGGAGGTGCTCGCGGCCGGGGCCGAGGCCGGCCCGCACCTCGCCCGGGTGATCCGCCGATTCGTGGCCGAGCTTGCCACGGCCTGATCCGCGACGTGCCGGACGCGGGTGGTGGTGATCCCGCGCACCGGAACTCCCGGCGCGGTGGCCCGGTCGGCGCACCGGACCGCACACCGCGCCACCGCACGCGACTAGCATCGACGCGATGCACCTGCACCGCCGGGCCCGGTCCTCGCGCGCGCTCGTCTTCCTGCTCGTCGCGCTCGCGGCCGCCCTCGCCGCACCGTCCATCGCGAGCGCCGCCCCGGCCGCCGGCCAGGCTGCCGGCGCCACCGTCGTCCGGACGGTCCCGTGCCCGGACGACTCGATCTTCACCTGCAT
>DATBGP010000335.1:0-3610 GCA_036557925.1 Candidatus Limnocylindrales bacterium
AGGAGGGATTCGAGCAGCGAGAACTCGCGGGGGCTGAGGTCCACCGGTCGATCGTGGACCGTGACGGTCCGGGCGGCCTCGTCCAGGCTGATCGGGCCGGCGGTGAGGCGGGGCTCCGGGCGGCGTGCGGCGCTCTCGGCGCGGCGGGCGAGGGCGCGCAGGCGGGCCGCGAGCTCGTCGTAGCTGAACGGCTTGACCACGTAGTCGTCGGCGCCCGAGTCGAGCCCGGTGACGCGATCGCCGATCGTGTCGCGCGCGGTGAGCATGAGGATCGCGAGCTCGCGGCGCTCCTGGCGGATCCGGCGGGCGACCTCCAGGCCGGAGATGTCGGGCAGGCCGATGTCGAGGATCACGACGTCGATGCCGTTCTCGCCGAGGGCGATGTCGACCCCGGTCTCGCCGTCCGGCGCGACCTCGACGTTGTGGCGGTCCTGCTCGAGGAGCCGCGCGAGGGATCGGCTCAGGCGCGGGTCGTCCTCGACGAGGAGGATCTTCATGGGCGGTGTCGAATCCTCGGTGCGATGGGGCGGCGTGTGCAGTGTCGTGGTGATCCTGCCAGAGCTTGTCGAGCGAAGGTTCCGGTGTTGTTCCCGGCCGCGGGTCGGGGAGGAGAGGAGGCGACCCGCGGTCGGGATCGAGATGCATGCTGGTCGCGAGGCCTGAGAGGGTCGTGAGATCGCGCCGCGTCCGGGCGTCGTGAGATCACGGCCGCTTGCGGGCGTCGCGCGGCCGTTCCGGGCGCCGCGCTCGCTCGCGCGGCAGGAGGGCACGCCGACGGTTGGTACCAGCGGCTCGGGACCAAAGTATGGCTAGGCGACCTTCGGGACCCACCCATACGCTCCGCCCATCAGCAAGCCGCACCCCACCCCCCGCCACCCTTCGGGTGCGGAGGACATCCTCGCGTACAGAAAGGCAACGACCACATGGGCTCGATGGCCGTGAACGAGCTGGGGCCGATGCTCACTGCGACCGAAGTCGCGGAGATGCTCCACCTCCACGTGAATACGGTGAAGCGATTGGGGGATCGCGGCGAGCTGCCCTTCTATCGCGTCTGCAAGCGTGGCGACCGACGGTTCCGCCTCGACGACGTGATGAAGTTCCTCGCCCAGAACCGCTGATCCCGGCCTGATCGGGCGGCCCGGTCCGCCCCATCGATCGCCTTCCTGCCGCTGCGCCCGCCGGACCCGGCGGGCGTTTCGTCGTGCCCTGTCCGGGCGCGTCCCGAGTCGCCCGGCGTGCCCGGCGTCGCAGCGCCGCCGTCGCCCCGCCTCTCAGACGCCACCGTCGCCGCGGCGACGCAGACGCCACCGTCGCTGCGGCGACTCAGACGCCGCCGTCGCCGCGGCGACTCAGACGCCGCCGTCGCCCGAGGCTGACTCGTTCTTCGAGTCATCCTCGGCCCGTGCGAGCGTGAACCGGTCGCCGATGGCGACGAGCCTTGTGGGGATGCGAGCGTCCTGACCCGATTCTCGAGTCAGCCCGGCGGGCGGCGTGGCGCCGCGGCGGTCAGACCGTCCGGAGGGCCTCGCCGAAGATCTCGACCGCCTCGCTGATCTCGGCCGAGGTCGCATCGATCGGCGGGATCCAGCGGATCACGTTGCCGGCCGGAGCGCAGGTGAGGATCAGCAGCCCCAGGTCCGCGGCGCGAGCGATCAGGGCCTTCGCCAGGGCGCCGTCCGGCTCCCGCGTTCCAGGATCCTTGACCAGCTCCACGCCGATCATCAGGCCGGGTCCCCGAACGTCGCCGATGCGCGGCTCCTCGGCTGCGATCCGGGTCAGGCCGGCTGTCAGCTCCGCGCCGCGGGCGGCCGCATTCTCGACGAGGTCACCGGCGGCGATGGCCTCGAGGACGGCGACGCCGGCCGCGCACGCGACGGGATTCCCCCCGTACGTCGAGCCGTGGGCGCTCTTGCCCCAGCGCTCCATCAACGCCCGGGACGTCGCGATCGCCGAGAGCGGCAGCCCGTTCGCGATCGCCTTCGCGATCACGACGACGTCCGGGACGATCCCGGCGTGCTCGAACCCCCACATCCGGCCGGTTCGGCCGTAGCCGGTCTGGACCTCGTCGGCAATGAACAGGATCCCGTGCTCGTCGGCCATCGCCCGGAGCTCGCGGAGGAAGGCGGTGGGCGCCGGGACGTAGCCGCCCTCGCCCAGGACCGGCTCGATGAGGATCGAGGCGACCGCCGACGGTGGGATCTCGCTCGCGAGGAGGCGCCGGAGCTCGTCCATCGAGGCGGCCGTGGCCGCGTCCTCGTCGCCGTCGTGGTCACGCCAGGCCTGCGGGTACGGCACGAGATGGACGCCCGGCAGGAGGGGCTCGTAGCCGACGCGGTAGTTCAGCGAGGAGCTGGTGACGCTGGCGGCCCCGAATGTCCGGCCGTGGAACGCTCCCCGAAACGCGATGATCCCGGGCCGACCGGTGACCCGACGGGCGAGCTTGAGCGCGCCGTCGATCGCCTCGGAGCCGGAGTTCAGGAACATCACGCTGTCGATGGGGTCGGGCAGGGTGTCCGCGACCATCGACGACAGCCGGACGACCGGCTCCGCGTAGCCCATCGCGCCGGTCGGGCCGATCAGACGGTCGGCCTGCGCGTGGATCGCCGCGGTGACCGCCGGATGGTGATGGCCGAGCGCGGTGACCGCGATCCCATTGGCGAAGTCGAGGTAGCCGCGGCCGCTCGTGTCGTACAGACGGTGGCCCTCGCCGTGGCTCCAGCTCCGCTCGAAGTAGCGGCCGAGAACCGGGGTGAGGTGCTGGGCGGCGGCGGCGAGGTCGATGACGGGTTCGGCCTGAGTGGTCATCGGCCGAGTATAGGAAGCGCCCGGTCCTTCCGGACCGGGCTCCCGGTGCGATCAGCGCTGGTGGACTTCCTTCTCCATGAGGGTGCCGCAGCAGCAGGTGAACGGGCCCATCCGCTCCATCCGCTGCGGGTCGCCGTGGTGGACGAGGCGGATCTCGCAGTGGCAGTTCGGGCAGACGAAGTCGTCGCCGTCCTGCATGTCCATCGTCGCGTCGGTCGTGCGCTCGGTACCTTGCATCGTCATCGGAGGGGACTCCTTCCGTGGGGATCGCTCCGATCGTCGCCCGCCGGGCGTGAACGATGCGCGCGTCCGACGTCGGGCGGCTTGCAGCCGCCGATCAGGCGTTTCGCCGCCAGATGCTCACGGTCAGGACCGAGGCGAACGTGACCCAGGCGAGATAGGGCAGCAGCAGGGCGCCGGCCGATCCGCGGACCCGCGCGAACGCGGCGATCGTCAACGCGATCGCCACCCACAGGGCGAGGATCTCGAGCACCGCCGGACCGAGCGCGTGTCGGACGAAGAAGATCCACGACCAGCCGAAGTTGAGGGCGAGCTGCGTCGCGAACAGGGCGAGCGCGAGCGCGCGCCGCTCGCGCGTCGTCGGGGACCGGACGACGAGCCGGCAGGACACGCCCATCGTCGCGTAGAGAGCGGTCCAGACGGGACCGAACACGCGGTCCGGCGGGTTCCAGGCGGGTCGATCGAGCGTCCGATACCAGGTGCGAACGGCGTTGGCGGTCTGCAGTCCGCCGACCGCCCCGACGACGAGCGGCGTCGCGACGATGGCGGCATCGGTCGCGGCGCG
>DATBGP010000336.1:0-1591 GCA_036557925.1 Candidatus Limnocylindrales bacterium
CGAGCCCGGCCTCCCCGGTCTCTCCGGTCGCCCGGATCCCGAGCCAGCCCGATCCCCCGGCGAGCTCGTCGAAGAGCTCCCCGGTCGGGACGACGAGGACGAGCTCGTCGGTCATCGCGGGCCCTCGTCGAGGGCCGCACGGGCCTGCTCCAGCCGGGCCCGGAGCGCGATCGGGTCGGCGTCCGGCGACGCCAGCTCCGCCGCCCAGCGGTCGAGCGTGGCGCGGAGGTGGTCGAGCCGGGCGGCCACCTCCGCGGCGTTCGTGGCGAGGATGCCGGCGCCCATCACCGCGTCGCCGCGGGCGAGGCGGGTCATGCTCGCCCAGCCGCCGGCCGCGAGCTCGCGCGCGGTCGTCCAGTCGGGCGCGCCCGTGACGGACTCGGCCAGGGCCGCCGAGAGGAGGAGCGGCAGGTGGCTGATCGCCGCCACCGCCCGATCGTGATCCGCGGCGGTCATCCGGACGGGTCGGGCGCGGCAGGCGCGGACGAGCTCCTCGACCCGGTCGACTGCGTCACCGTCGTGGGGATCGGACGGCACGACGACCCACGGTCGGCCGACGAACAAGTCCGGATCGGAGGCCTCGTAGCCCGTCGTCTCGCGCCCGGCCAGGGGATGTCCACCGACGAACCGGAGCCCGGCCGACCGGGCCCGCCGGACGATCGCCGCCTTCGTGCTCGCGACGTCGGTCACGACGGTCCCGTCGCCGAGGGCCGGCATCAGCGACCCGAGCCGGTCCACCAGCTCGAGGCAGGCCAGCGGCGGCGCGGCGAGGACGACGAGATCCGTCTCGGCGACCGCCGCCTCGAGGCTCGGCGAGGTCTCGATCTCGTGGGCGGCCGCGGCGGCGAGCCCGCGCCCGCTCGGCGTCCAGGCCCGGACGGACGCCCCGGACGCGGCCGCGGCGCGGGCCAGCGACCCGCCGATCATCCCCAGCCCCACCACCGTCAGACGCACCGCGCGAGTATGTCAGCCCGATCGCCGCTGGTATCCTCGACGGCGACCTGCCGGCCGCGGCGAACGGGCGGCCCCGAGCATGGAGGGGGACATGACCGCGGACCGGAGACGCAAGCGATGACCGCCCATCGGCGGATCCGCGTCCTGTTCGTCGAGGACCACCGGCTCCTCGCCGACTCGCTGTCGGCGCTGCTGGGCCGCGAGCCGGACATCGAGGTCGTCGGGATTGCCGGGACGGTGGCCGAGGCGAAGGTGCTCGCCAAGGAGCGCCTCGACGTCGTCCTCATGGACTACCACCTGCCCGACGGCACGGGCGCCGAGGCGACGCGGGCGATCAAGGCCCGCTGGCCCGCCGCCCGGGTCGTGATGGTGACGGCCCTGACCGACGACGAGACCGTCCTCGAATCGATCCAGGCCGGGGCCGACGGCTACCTGACGAAGGACCGGGCGGCCGAGGAGGTCGTGCTCGCGGTCCGGGCCGCGAATGCCGGCGAGACGCTCCTCCCCCAGTCGGTGATCGTCGAGATCGCCCGGCGCGTGGCCAGCGCCCGCGAGCGCGGCGACGAGCGGCGGTCGATCGAGCCGCTCACGCCTCGCGAGCTCGAGGTCCTGCGGGCGCTGACCGAAGGCCTCTCGA
>DATBGP010000337.1:0-10185 GCA_036557925.1 Candidatus Limnocylindrales bacterium
GACGGCGGCCGTCGACCAGCCTCGATACGGCCCGAACGGCGCGGCAGTCGCGACCGCGATCGATGCGCTGCGCCGGCTCTCGGCCGACGACCTGCGCCGGATCGCGGCGGCCGTCGGGGCGGAGTCGGGGAGCCGCGGCGGGCCACCCTGGCCGCCCGGCCTGCGACCCGACGAGAACGACGCGCTCCGGGTCTCGTCGGAGCTCGCCCGGCGGGACGCCGCGGCCGCGCTGCCCGGGCCGATCCAACCGGCCGTGCGTCGGTCAGTGGACCGGGCCGTTCACGCGATCGTGCTCCGCCACGCGTTTCCGGCGATGCAGTTCGACCAGCTGGTCGGGCCCTGGCGGGAGCCGCTCCTGGTCGCGCGGGCGCCGCGGCCGGGCGTGAGGGCGAACCGCCGGCCGCGCGGCTGAGCGGCCATCCGGCTGAGCGGTCATCCGGCTGAGCGGTCATCCGGCTGAGCGGCCGCGCGGCTGAGCGGCCACGCGAGCGCCATTCGACGGCGGACCAGATCGTCGGGTAGGCTTCGCCTCTCGTGTTCGATGGGCGCTCCGGTCAGCGCCCCGGTCCCCGAAACCGCCGACCCCGATCCATTCGCGCCCTGACCGGGCCCCGCAGCGAGCGGGAGGGCCCCGTCAGGAGTCACGTCTCCCATGTCCTTCGATGCCCTCGGGCTGACGCCCGAGCTGCTCCGCGCCGTCGCGGACCAGGGCTACACCGAGCCCACCCCCGTCCAGCGCGAGGCGATCCCCGTCGTGCTCGCCGGCCGCGACCTCCTCGCCGGCGCCCAGACCGGCACCGGCAAGACCGCGGCGTTCGTGCTGCCCATCCTCCAGCGCCTGAACGCCACCCGGACGCCCGGCTGGAACGCAGCGGCCCCGACCGCGCCGGCGGCCCACGCCGATCCGCGCCGTGGCCCGCGTCCGCCGATCCGCGCCCTCGTCCTCACGCCGACCCGCGAGCTCGCCCTCCAGGTGGAGCAGAGCGTCCGCACCTATGGCGCTCATCGCCGGATCCGATCCGTCGCGATCTACGGCGGCGTGGGCTTCGGTCCGCAGGTCCAGGCGTTGCGCGCCGGTCCCGGGATCGTCGTCGCGACGCCCGGCCGTCTCCTCGACCATGCCGGCCAGGGGACGATCGACCTCTCGACCGTCGAGATCCTCGTCCTCGACGAGGCCGATCGAATGCTCGACATGGGCTTCATCCGCGACATCCGGCGGATCCTCGCCCTCCTGCCCGCGGATCGCCAGAACCTCCTGTTCTCGGCCACCTTCTCCGATGAGATCCGGTCGCTGGCCAGCGGCCTGCTGCGGGATCCGGCGACCGTCCAGGTGACGCCACGGAACACCGCGACGGCCCTCGTCACCCAGGTGGTCCACCCGGTCGACCGGGAGCGCAAGCGCGAGCTCCTGAGCCACCTGATCCGCAGCGGCCGCATCGAGCAGGCCCTCGTCTTCACCCGGACGAAGCACGGCGCCGATCGCCTCGCTGAGCAGCTCCATCGCGACGGCATCACGGCCGCCGCGATCCACGGCAACAAGAGCCAGGGTCAGCGCGTCCGCGCGCTCGACGCCTTCAAGGCGGGTCGGGTGTCGATCCTGGTCGCGACGGAGGTCGCGTCACGTGGCCTCGACATCGAGCAGCTGCCGCACGTCGTGAACTACGAGCTGCCGATGGTCGCCGAGGACTATGTCCACCGGATCGGCCGAACGGGCCGGGCCGGTGCCACCGGCGACGCCGTCTCGCTCGTCTGCGTCGACGAGGCGCCGCTCCTCCGCGACATCGAGAAGCTGCTCGGCCGGCCCGTCCCGACGGAGGTCGTGGCGGGCTTCGAGCCCGACCGGTCCATCCGCCCGGAGCCCATCCGCCAACGCTCGGGTGGCCAGCGGTCCGCAGGTCCGCGGTTCGCGGCCCCGATGCGAGACTCGGGCCGACGTCGTGGTCCGGCGCCGCATCGCGGCGCCCCGGCCCCGTTCCACGGCGGGACGGCGCCTCGTCGCGAACGGGGTCCGGCCGTCGTCCACCACGGCCCCATCCGCCACGCGGCCCCGATGGCCGGGGACCGGAACCACGGCCCGCGCAACGACCAACGGCCCGGGGCCGAGCGTCCGCGTCACGACCGGCCCGGCCGGCACTTCGGGAACCCGGGCGCCGGTCGTCCCCAGGCTCCTGCACCCGGCGCATTCCGGGCCCTGCCGGGCGAGCACCTCGCCCGGGCGGACCGTCGCGACTGATCGCGAGCCGTTACCGGATCGCGACACCGGACGGGTTGCCGGGCCGGAACCCGGCGGTATCCTGCCGCCGAACCCGGCCACCCGGCCGGCCGTCACGCCGGAGGCCCGCATCGAGTGGACGCTCGCGCGTCGACCCCTGCCGCCCGGATCCTCGTCGTGGAGGACGACCCGTCGATCCGTGAGGTCACGGCCATCGGGCTGGGAGCGGCTGGCTTCGAGGTCGTGACCGCGGCCGACGGCGTCGAGGGTCTCGAGCGCTTCCGCAACGAACCCGTCGACCTCGTCCTCCTCGACATCATGCTGCCGCGGCTCGACGGCTACGAGGTCTGCCGCCAGATCCGCCGAACCTCGACCGTCCCGGTCGTGATGCTCACGGCGCGCGGCGACACGATCGACGTGGTCGTGGGCCTCGAGGCGGGCGCCGACGACTACGTCCGCAAGCCGTTCGACCTGCCGGAGCTGATCGCCCGGATCCGCGCGGCGTTGCGGCGGGCCGGAACCGCCGGCGACGAGCCCGCAGGCCTCCGCCTCGGTCCCCTCGAGATCGACATCGCCGGGCGGACGGTCGCTCGCGACGGGACCGAGATCCCGCTCACCCGGACCGAGTTCGATCTGCTCCTCGAGCTTGCCCGTCACGCCGGCCAGGTCCTGTCACGCGACGTGCTCCTCGATCGGGTGTGGGGCTATGACTATCTCGGCGACTCGCGCCTCGTCGACGTCGCGATCCAGCGGCTCCGGGCCAAGGTCGAGTCCGACCCCGCCACGCCGGAGCTGATCCAGACCGTCCGGGGGGCCGGCTACAAGGCCGTCCGCTGATGGGTAGGGCGGCGCGAGTTCGGCCGGCGGCGCGGCACCGGCCGGCGGCGCGGCACCGGCCCGCGGAGGATCGGCCGTGCTGAGGTCCGTCCGCGGACGCCTGACCGCGACGATCGTCGCGCTCGTCGTCCTGACCGCGATCGTGCTCGGCTTCGGCGCCTACGCGTTCGTCGACAGCCGGCTCCACGATCAGGCGCTGCACGACGCGGCGGACCAGGCCGCGTTCGACCTGTCGGTCCTCGCGCCGGGCCGCCTGGACGACCCGCCGACCGAGGCGCAGATCCAGCAGCTCGCCGACGCGTTCCAGCGCCGCCGCCTCGACACGATCATCGTCCCGGCCGAGGGTGAGCCCTTCTACAGCCCGGCGTCGCTGCGCGGCACGCTCGATGCGATCCCGGCGGGCGTCCGGGGGCAGGTCGACGGGGGGCAGATCGCCTACGCCTGGCAGCCCGTCGCAGGCCGGCCGAGCCTGATCGTCGGCGGCAAGGTCGCCGGCACCGGCCCGGCGATCTGGTTCATCCGCGACGAGTCCACGATCGACCAGACCCTCGCCCAGCTCCGGGCCGCCCTGATCGTCGGGACGATCGCACTCGCGTTCATCGCCCTGATCGCGGCCCGCGTCGTCGCCCGCGGCGTCCTCGCCCCGGTCGACGAGGCGGCACGGACCGCTGCGCGGATCGCCCGCGGCGACCTCTCGGCCCGGGTCGCCGTCACCTCCGACGACGAGTTCGGCGTCTGGGCCCGCCAGTTCAACGCGATGGTCGACACTCTCGAGGACACGATCGTCCGGCTCGAATCGGCCCAGGCCCAGAACCGCCGCTTCGTCGCCGACGTGAGCCACGAGCTCCGGACGCCGGTCGCAGCCCTCGTCGCCGAGGTCTCGATCCTCCGCGATCATCTCGACGGCCTGCCGCCGGATGCCCACCGCGCCGGCGAGCTCGTCGTCCAGGACGTCGGCCGGATGCGGGCGCTCGTCGAGGACCTGATGGAGCTGTCGCGGTTCGATGCGGCGGGCGAGGAGGTCCGGGTCCAGCCGGTCGACCTGAAGCGCCTGATCCGGGACACCGCGGCGGCTCGCCACCGCGACGCGCTGCTCGAGCTGCCCGAGGACCGCGTCGTGATCGAGACCGACCCGCGCCGACTGGAGCGGATCCTCGCGAATCTGCTCGACAACGCCCGCGAGCACGCCCCCGGCGCACTCGTCGTCGTGGCGCTCCGGACCGCCGACGACCGGGTCCAGATCACGGTCGCGGACCGCGGCCCGGGGGTCCCGCCGGACCGGCTCGATCGGATCTTCGACCGGTTCTTCATGGCGGATCCGTCGCGCCGCGGCGGCAGCGGCCTGGGCCTCGCGATCGCCGCCGAGCACGCGGCCCTGCTGGGGGGTGCGCTCCGTGCCCGCAACCGCGATGGCGGCGGACTCGCGATGGAGCTCGTCCTGCCCGTGACGCTTCCGTTACGCGATGGCGATGACACGGCGATCCCACCCGCCGACGCTGCCCGCCAATGACCGCCCACGCGTCCAGGAACCCGCACTCGAGGCACCGAGGGATGAACGCCAGCCACCGCTCGAACGCGAGCCATCGCTCGAACGCCCGCCCCGGCGGGCCCGTCATCGCCACGCTCGTCGCGATCGTCGCGCTCCTCGCCGCCTGCACGGGCTCGAGCGGCGTGCTCGGCTCGGTGCCGCCGGTCTCCGGCTCGCCCGACCCGTCGGTCGCCCAGGGCAGCCCGGATGCGACGCCCGCACCGTCCGCTGACGCCTCGGAGGGGCCGTCGGTCGGCCCGACCGACGAGCCCACGGACGAGCCGTCATCGTCGACGACCAGCCCGAGCGCCGGGCCGAGCGCGACGCCAAGCGGAACATCGATCGTCCGGACGTATTTCTGGCTCGGTGGCGGCGAGGGTTCGGCCGGCCTCGTCGCGACCCTCCGCGAGGTGCCCGGCACGAAGGCCGTCGCCACGGCGGCGATGAACGCCCTGCTGGCGGGTCCGACGGCCGCCGAGTCGAAGCGCTCGATCAGCACGTCCGTGCCCGAGGGCACGCAGCTGCTCGGACTGTCGATCGAGGGCGGCGAGGCGACCGTCAATCTCTCGACCGAGTTCGAGAGCGGCGGCGACGCGAACGCCGTCCAGACGCGGCTCGGCCAGGTCGTCTACACGCTGACCCAGTTCCCGTCGGTGAAGTCGGTCGCCGTCCAGGTCGAGGGCGTGCCGCCGGCCAAGGCGCTGGCGCGGGCCGACTTCGTCGGGCTCCTCCCGGCGATCTGGGTGGACCGGCCGGCATGGAATGCCGCGATCGGCAATCCGGCCCACGTCACCGGCACGGCCGACGTGTTCGAGGCGACGTTCCGGATCTCGATCCTCGACGGCTCGGGGGCCGTGATCGCCGATCAGCAGGCGATGGCGACGTGCGGCAGCGGCTGCCGGGGGACGTTCGACACGAGCGTGTCATATGCGATCGGGAAGGCCCAGTACGGGACCCTCCGCGTGTACGAGCCGTCCGCGAAGGACGGGACGCCCCAGAGCGTCCGCGACTACCGGGTCTGGCTCACGCCGAAGGGCTGACCGACCGCCTCCGCGATCCCGCGCCCCGGCCGCCGGCCGGGGCGCTTCGATTCGGGCGGGCCGCGCCGCCACGCCGCCAGGCCGCCGCGACGTCAGGCGTGCTTGATCGTGATCCGCTCGATGATGTTCGCGACGTCCTCGGCCTTGTCGATCGTCTCCTCGAGCAGGCCGTAGATGTCCTTCCACTTCGTGAGGCTGATCGGGTCGATCTCCTCCTGGAAGAGGCCCGCGATCGCCGCCCGGACGAGCTGGTCGCCCTCGTTCTCGAGGCGGTGGACCTCGATCCAGTACCGGTCGAGACCCTTGAACCCCTGGAGGTGGCTGAGCGCTTCGTGCAGGCGCTCTGCCTGCTTCACGATGATCGCCGCCTGGTTGACGGCCGTCTCGGTCGGCGCCTCGATCTTGTAGAGGACGAACGTGTCGGCCGACTCCTCGATGAAGTCCAGGACGTCGTCGAGGCCGCTGATCAGCGCGTAGATGTCCTCGCGATCGAACGGCGTCACGAAGGTCGCCTCGAGGCGGTGGCCGATGTCGTGGCTGATCTCGTCGCCGCGATGCTCGGTGGCCCGGATCTCTGCCGCACGTGCTTCCGGCTGGTCGTAGGTCCGGAGCATGGCCTCGAGCTGGCGGGCGCCGGCGAGGACGTTCGCGGCGTCCTCGACGAAGAGGTCGAAGAACCGTTCGTCGCGGGGGATCAGGCGAAGGCGCAAGGTCGGTCCTCGGTCGTGGGGGCTGGGCGGGCGGATGAGCGCTGTTGGGCAGCGCTCGGGTCCTCGCCGACCTGGATCGGCAGCGTGGCGAGCCCGGGTCCCTCCCGACCCGCGATCGACGGCGACAGGGTACCCCCAGCGGACCGTCCCTGTGCGATGCTCGACCCGGATGGACTGGATCTTCGTCACGTTCGTGGCCCTGCTCGCGATCGGCCTCGCGGTGGCCGTCGGGTACGCCCTCGATCGCGAACGGGCGCTCGATGCCGCCCGCGGCGCGCTCACCCGCGGCACGGACGACGACCCCGGCGCGGACGTCCCGACTCTCGCTCGGCGCCTTCGCGATCGCCTGGACGCGTCGGAGTTCGAGCTCGACCAGCAGGTCCGGAACGCGGCCTATCTCGCGGACCTGATGGGCGTCGGCATCGTCCGGCTGGACGAGCACGGCCGGGTCGAGCTGGCCAACGCCGCCGCCCACATCCTGCTCCGCCGGCCGACGGGCTCGCTGCGCGGCCGGACGGCGCTCGAGGCGTTCGTGGACGCCCGGGTCGAGGGCGTGATCGCGACGGCGCAGCAGAGTGGCGGCGCGTCGGGCGAGTACCGCTTGAGCGGACCCGACGGGCCGGTGCTCGTGGTCCGGGCGCGACGGTCGCCGATCCGCGGCGTCTGGATCGTCCTCGAGGACGTCTCGGAGCTGCGCCGGCTCCAGCAGATCCGAACGGAGTTCGTCGACAACCTCTCGCACGAGCTCCGGACGCCGCTCTCGACGGTCAGCCTCCTTGCGGAGACGCTCGCCCGGGAGGCCGAGGCCGCCGGCGAGGGCGTCCCCGCGAAGATGCGCGACCGGATCGCGAAGATCGAGGTCGAGACGGGCCATCTCGTCCAGATGGTCAACGAGCTGCTCGACCTCGCCCGGATCGAGGGTGGCGGGCCGCTGATCCTCCTCGACGACGTCGACCTCGGGAGGGTCGCGACCGAATCGGCCGAGCGGCTCCGGCTCTTCGCCGACCGCCAGGGGCTCCGGCTGATCGTCGACGTGCCGGCCCGTCGGCTGCCGTCCGTGCGCGGCGACGAGGCCCGGCTGGGCCAGGTCGTCGTGAACCTCGTCCACAACGCCCTGAAGTTCGGTCGGCCGGGCGGCCCCGACGACGAGCCGAGCCGGGCGACCGACAGGCGGGCGGCCGAGACGGTCGACGAGGTGCGCGTCACGGTCCGGGCGGCCGGCGACGAGGTGAACCTTTCGGTCCAGGATCACGGGGTGGGGATCCCGAAGGCCGATCAGGACCGGATCTTCGAGCGCTTCTACAAGGTCGATCGGGTGCGGGTCCGGGGCGGCGGCACGGGCCTCGGCCTCGCGATCGCCCGGCATGTCGTGGAGCAGCACGGTGGCCGGATCCGGGTCGAGTCCGAGGAGGGCCGCGGATCGACGTTCACGGTGACGCTGCCGGTTGCGCCCCGGCCGGGCGCGGCGATCCCCGCCGCCGCGCTGCCGACCGCCTGAGCGATCACACTCCGGGGATGGATTCGCTGCACGTCGCGACGCTGAACATCCGGAACCTGGCCGACCGCTGGGACGAGCGACTGCCGCTGCTCCTCGCCGACATGGCGGCGCTCCAGCCCGATCTCCTCGGGCTCCAGGAGGTCGTCTATCCCCTCCAGCAGGACCGCCTCATCGGGGCGGCGGGGGAGGGCCGGTACGAGAGCAGCCGGGCCTGGGCCGGACGGCCCGAGTACGGCAACGCGCTGCTCGTCCGCGAGCCCCTGTCGGCCGTCGACGCGGAGCGGCTGGACCTGGGCGTCGCCCGATCCGCTATCCGGGCCCGGGTCCGGCTGGCCGGCGGGGCGTCCGTGCTCATGGTCGTCACCCACCTCCACCACGTCCCGGCCGACGAGGCCGTCCGCGACGACCAGGCCCGGCAGCTGCTCGAATGGCTGGAGCCCGCGACGGCGTCCGCGGACGCGACGATCGTCGTCGGCGACTTCAACGCCGAGCCCGACGAGCCGGCGTATGGGCGGCTCGTCGGGGCCGGGTTCCGGTCCGCATTCCGCGAGGCGAACGGGCAGGAGCCGGGGGTGACGTGGCCGTCCGGCCTCCAGGCCCCGGCGATGGACACGGACGGACCGCCCGGCTGCCTCGACTACGTCTGGCTGCGCGGCAGCGTTCGCGTCGAGGGTTGCCGGCTCGCGTTCGATCGGCCGGCCGTCGGCGACCCGACGCTCTACCCGTCGGACCACCTCGGCCTCTCCGCCCGACTCGCGGTCGGCTGAGTGATGCTCGGCCGCCGCGCCTGATGGCCCTCCGGCTCGCGCATCGCGGGGACTGGCGGCGCGCCCCGGAGAACACCCTGGCGGCGTTCCTCGCCGCACTGGACGTCCCGGGATGCGACGGCCTCGAGTTCGACGTCCGCTCGTCCCGTGATGGCGTGGCAGTGTGCTACCACGATGACACGCTGAAGCGCGTCCATGGCGTGGACCGCCAGGGGGCGCACCTCACCGCGGACGAGCTCGAGGAACTCGGGGTGCCGACCCTGGAGCGCGGCCTCGCGACGGTGCCGCGCCGCGCGTTCCTGGACGTGGAGCTGAAGGGAGACCCGGGACGCGGCGCGTTCGAGGCGCTCGTCGCCGGGCGCGGGCCGGCTCTCGAGCGCGCCGTCGTGTCGTCGTTCCGCGCCGACACGCTGCGCCGGATCGCCGGCTGGGCTCCCGCCTGGCCGCGCTGGCTGAACACCCACGACGCCTCGCCCCTGACGATCGAGGCCGCGGTCGGGCTGGAGTGCCGCGGGATCTCGGTCGAGTGGCACGCACTCGATCCGGCGGCGGTGCGTCGCGCCCGTGATGCCGGGCTCGAGGTCGCGGCGTGGACGGTCCGCCGGCGGCCGACGTTCCGGCGGCTGGCGCGGCTCGGCGTGACGGCGATCTGCGTGGAGGCGGCCGCGCTGGACGGCTGACGCGAACCGCGGCCCGCGACGACCCGGTCGCCTCCCGCGCCGGCCGGACTATCCTCGGCCCGTGAGCGGGATCGAGCGCGCCGACCTCGTCGTCGTAGGCGCCGGCACGATCGGCGGCTGGGCCTCCACCTTCGCGGCCCGCGCCGGGGCCGGTCGCGTGGTCGTCGTCGAGCGGGGCGTGGCCGGTCAGGGCGCAAGCAGCCGTGCCGCCGGGATCGTCCGGGCCCAGGGCGGCACGCCGACCACCGTCGCGCTCGGCCGCTGGTCGATCGACTTCTACCGCCGCCAGGCGAGCGAGCTCGGCACCGACAGTGGCTTCCGCGAGCTCGGATACCTGATCCTCGCGGTCACCGAGGAGGACGAGCGGGCCGGGCGCGAACGCGTCGCGATGCAGGGGCCGCGGGGCTGCCGGTCCGCTGGGTCTCACCCGCCGAGGCCGCGGCCCTGAATCCGACCCTGAGCCCGGACGGCCATCGCGGTGGCAGCTACCTCGAGACGGACGGCCACATCGACCCGCCGCGGAACGTCCGGGCGTACTCGCTCGCGATGCAGCGGGCGGGCGTGGAGCTCCGCGAGCGGACCGCGTTCACCGGCCTGCTGACCGAGCGTGCCGCCGGCGACGCGACCCGCGTGGTCGCGGTCGAGACCGACTCCGGCCCGATCCACACCGATCGGGTGCTCCTGACGGGCGGCCCGGGCCTGCGGGCGGTCGGACGACTGGCGGGGATCCGGATCCCGGCGGGGGCGGTTCGGCACACGGTCGCGGTCCTCGAGCCCCACGAGGCCTTCGCGGTCGACCGTCAGCCAATGGTCTTCGACATTGGGGCGGGGCTCTACTGGCGGCTGGAGGAGGGCGGCCTGCTCTTCGGCTGGAGCGACCCGAACGACCGGCCGGGCGAGGCACGGGCGGTCG
>DATBGP010000338.1:0-4359 GCA_036557925.1 Candidatus Limnocylindrales bacterium
GTGCTGGGCCGGTGCCCGACCGCGAGGATCGGACGCGCCCATGATAGCGGGACCACACGCGGCAGGGGGCCGCCGGTCGTTCGGGGGGACGTTGCCGGCCGTCGTGCGACGATGACGCCGATGCCGCGCCCCGACCGTCGCGCCTGGACCCGTCGCTCCGCCCTCCTCGGACGGTGCGTCGCGCTCGGCTCCGGGCTCGCCCTCGGCGTCGCCGGGACGGCCGCCGCGCACGGTCCCGTGCCGCCCGTGCCGCCCGATCCGGCGAACCTGCTCTTCGGCTGGACGATCGAGCCGGTCGTCCTCCTCGGGCTCGTCGTCGGGGTCGTCGTCTGGATCCGGTTCGTCCGCCAGGTCGATCGGGCCCATCCCGGGAACCCGGTGCCGCGGCGACGGACCGCCTGCTTCCTGACCGCGCTCGCCGTGCTGGCGTTCGCCCTGATGTCGGGGATCGACACCTACGACACGACCCTGTTCTCGGTCCACATGGTCCAGCACATCCTGATCACGCTGGTCGCGGCGCCCCTGATCGCGCTGTCGGCGCCGATCACGCTGCTCCTGCGGGTCGCCACCCCGAACACGCGACGTCGGGTCATCCTGCCGATCCTCCACTCGCGGGCGCTGCGGGCGATCACGTTCCCGGTCGTCGCGTGGGTCCTGTTCGCGGGGACGATGTGGTGGGCCCATTTCTCGGCGCTCTTCGACGCGGCGCTCGAGAACCCGGCGATCCACGACCTCGAGCACGCGCTCTTCCTCGTCACGGCGCTGCTGTTCTGGTGGCCGGCGGTCGGCGCCGACCCGAGCCCGTGGCGGATGAGCCACCCGGTCCGGGCGATGTACGTCTTCCTCCAGATGCCCCAGAACACGTTCCTCGCGGTGACGATCCTGAACTCGAGCGTCGTGCTGTACGCCCACTACGCGACCCTGACGCGCTCCTGGGGACCGACCGCCCTCGCGGATCAGCAGACCGCGGGCGGGCTGATGTGGATCGGCGGCGACATCCTGTTCCTGTCGGCCATGGCCGCGATCGTCGCAGGCTGGATGAGCTACGAGAAGCGCCAGGAGGCGGTCGTGGACCGGCGGCTCGATGCCGAGCGGGCGGCGATCCGGGTGCGGGAGGCGCAGCTGGCGGAGCGGCTGGCGGCCGAACGGGAGGCCCGACCCTCGTAAGGTCGGCCCGGACCACGGCTTCGACGGCCCGGGCTCAACCCGCCGGCGGGATGGGCGCCTCGAGGAAGTCCCGGTACCGGTCGGGGTCGACGTTGCCGCCCGAGACGACTGCGACGACCGGGCCGATCGCGGCGTCCAGCCCGAGCTCCGACGCGTGGAAGGTCATGGCCGCGATCGACAGTGCGCCAGACGGCTCGACCACGAGGCGGCTCTGCTCCGCGGCCAGCCGCACGCCGGCGGCGATCTCGTCCTCGGTGACGGTGACCGCCTCGTCGAGCAGGGCCGAGAGATGGGCGAACGTCCGGGACCCGAGCGCGGTCGTGCGCGTGCCGTCCGCGATCGTGCGTGACACGAGCGCCGCGTCCCAGCGCACGATCCGGCCCGCGCGGAGCGATTCCCGCGCGTCGGCGGCAAGCTCGGATTCGACGCCGATCACCCGCGCGCCGGGCAGGAGCGCCTTGACCGCGACGCAGACGCCGCTGGCGAGCCCGCCGCCGCCGATCGGGACGAGGACGGCGGCGACGTCCGGCAGGTCCTCGGCGATCTCCAGCCCGAGCGTGCCCTGGCCGGCGATCACCCGATCGTCGTCGAACGGCGGGATGACCGCCAGGCCGCGCGACGCGGCGAGCCCCTCGGCAACGCGCTGGCGCTCGTCGCTGGACGGACCGACGACGACGACCTCGGCGCCGTCGGCCTCGACCCGCGCCCGCTTCAGGGCCGGCGCGTCGGACGGCATGACGACGACCGCGGGCGCCCCGAGCAGGCGGGCGGCCCGGGCGACGCCCTGGGCGTGGTTGCCGGACGAGTAGGTGATGACGCCGCGGGCCTGCTCGGCCTCGCTCAGCGAGGCCACCGCGTTGTAGGCGCCGCGGATCTTGAACGCGCCGATCGGCTGGAGGGACTCCGCCTTCAGGAACCGGCGATGCGCCGGCGGGCCGAACGGGACGTGTGGGGTCCGGATCGCGACCCCGCGGAGCGTGTCGGCGGCTCGTCGGACGTCGTCGATCGTGACGAGCTCCAGAGGGGCGAGATTCGTCGTCTCCACCATCGTCACCCGCCCTTCCCGACGATCCGCTGGCAGTCGATGCAGTGGGCGGCCCAGGGGAGCGCCTCGAGGCGCGCCGGCGCGATCGGGTTGCCGCACCGGACGCACGTGCCGAAGGTCCCCTCGTCGAGGCGGGCGAGCGCGGCGTCGATCGCCTCCAGGTGGTGCTCGTTCTTCTCGCGGAGGGCGAGATCGCGCTGCTGCTCGAAGACCTGGCTCGCCGCGGCGGCCTGGGAGCCGTAGGTCATCGGCCCGGGCGCGACGATGCCCTGGGCCAGCTCGGCGCGGAGTCGGTCGCGCTCGGCGACCAGCAACGCGCGGGCGTCGACGGCGAGCTCGGACATCCGCGGATCGTACAGGGCGCCCGTGACGGGCTCGAACCGTGGCCCGGGCTAGACTCGTGGAACGGAATCCGCGAGCCCACGGGAGAGTTGTCCACATGACCGAGGCGACGATCGAGATCGATCCGGTCTGCGGGATGGAGGTCGACACGACGTCCACCGACCTGAAGATCGAGCACGACGGCAAGACCTACTGGTTCTGCGGGCGGGGCTGCCTGCTCGAGTTCAAGGACGACCCGGAGCGCTTCCTCGACCCGGAGTACCAGCCCTCCATGTGAGTTGCCGGTGATCGGCGGATAAGCGGCCTCGGCGAGACTGGCGCCGGCGCCGTTCGACCGGGCACTCCTCGGAGGGGTCGGGCGCCGCGAGGCCGGCCCCGGGCCGGAGGAGCCCAGCTCATGATCACGCGGATCGTCCGCATCGTCGGCGTCGCCCTGCCCATCGTCGTCGCGGCGGCCATCGCCCTCGTCGTCGAGGCGGGCCAGCGCTGGAGGTGATGGCGCCCGGTCAGCGACCCGTCGATTCCACGCCGGAGGTCAGGCGAGCCGCGAACCACACCGGGATGATCGAGAGCACGAGCACGAAGACGGCGGCGACGTTCACGAGCGGCAGGTTGTTCGGCCGCTGGTAGTTCGTGAAGATCCAGATCGGGAGGGTCTGGGTGCTGGCGCCGGCCGTGAAGTTCGTCACGATGATCTCGTCGAAGGACAGGGCGAAGGCGAGCAGCGCGCCCGCCATGAGCGCCGTCACGATCGCCGGCAGGGTGATCCGCCGGAACGTGGCGAACGTGTCCGCGCCGAGGTCCATCGACGCCTCCTCCGGGCTGCGGGCCGTGCGCCGCAGTCGGGCGACCACGTTGTTGAAGACCACGACGACGCAGAAGGTGGCGTGGCCGATGATGATGGTGATCAGACCGAAGTCGAACCCGATCGCCCGCAGCGCGGTGTTCAGGGCGATGCCCGTCACGATGCCCGGCAGCGCCAGCGGCAGGACGACGATGAGGCTCAGCGTCTGCCGGCCGAAGAACGAGTACCGGTGGACGGCGAACGCGACGAGCGAGCCGAGGACGAGCGCGACGATCGTCGCGCCGATGGCGGCCTCGACCGAGGTCAGCAGGGCCGAGCGGATCCCGGGGTTCGCGAGCGCGCGGGCATACCAGTCGAGCGTCAGGCCCTGGATCGGCCAGGCGGCGACGCGCGAGGAGTTGAACGAGTAGAGGACGATCAGGCCGATCGGGAAGTAGATGAAGACGAGGATGAGGATCGTCGCGACCCGGAGGGCGATCCGCATGCCGCGGGAGAGGATCATCAGATCGCCTCGAACGCGCCGAACCGGCGGGCGAGGAACAGGTAGACCAGCATGATCGTGACCGGGACCATCGCGTATGCGGCGGCGAGCGGCTGGTTCCCGGCGACGCCCACCTCGTTGTAGACGACGTTGCCGATGAACTGGGTGTTCGAGACCAGCGTCGGCGTGATGTAGTCGCCGAGGGTCAGGCTGAACGTGAAGATCGAGCCGGCGACGACGGCCGGCAGCGAGAGCGGCAGGATGACCCGCCGGAACGTCAGCCCGCTCCGCCCGCCGAGGTCCGATGACGCCTCGAGCAGGGAGTTCGGGATCCGCTCGAGGCCGGCTGCGATCGGCACGATCATGTACGGCAGCCAGAGGTAGCTCTCGACGAGCCAGACAGCGACGTCGCTGTAGCCGGGGCCCGTCAGCCCGAACGGCTCGAGCACGCTGTTGAGCACGCCGTTCTTCGCGAGGATCAGGCGCCAGGCGTAGACCTTGACCAGGTAGCCGCTCCAG
>DATBGP010000339.1:0-6962 GCA_036557925.1 Candidatus Limnocylindrales bacterium
GGCAGGTCGGCCGCGATGTTGTACCAGGCCCGCGGGATGCGGTCCTCGTCGAGGATGTAGCGGGTGCGATCGGTCAGGACGGTCGCCATGACGGTCTCCTCCGGGGGGATCGGCTCGCCGGCCGCGGCCGCGTCTCGAGTCGAGGTGCAGAGCGTAGAGGCACGCTCGCTCGAGGGCAACGGGTCAGGCCGGCGCGAACAGCAGCCAGGCGAGACAGGCGATCGCCGCTGCGAGCCCCGCGAGTGCCAGGACGCGCTTCCGCTCGATCTCGCGCTCCGGCTGGCGGCGCCGGAGCTGCCGCAGGTAGTAGCCGGCGTCGACACGCAGGGCCTGGGTCATCGAGACGCCCGGCGCGAGACCCGCCGATCGCTCCGCAAGCCGGCTCTGGACGCCGTCGCGGCCCGACACGGCGGCGATGAAATCACGCTGGAGCAGCGCCGCGACGATCGCGACGCCGATGAGGATCGCGCTCACCGGTCGGCCATCGGGCGCTACGGCTCAGGCGCCGTCGCGGATGCGCTCGGCCCAGGCCGGGAAGTCGGCGAGCTCGTCCTTCGACTCGCGCGACAGCAGGTCCACGAGGCAGCGCTGGACGCTCTTGCCCTCGAACAGGGCATTGTGGACCTCCTGGGCGATCGGCATCTCGACGTCATGGCGGCGCGCCAGGCCCAGCGCGGCGTCCACGGTGTAGGCGCCCTCGGCGGTGCCCGGCAGCTCGTGCTCGAGATCGGTCCACTTCCGGCCCTTCGCGAGCTCCACGCCGAGCCGGTGGTTCCGCGACAGGGTCGAGCCACACGTGGCGATGACGTCGCCGATCCCCGCGAGCCCGGCGAACGTCAACGGGTTGGCGCCGGCCGCGATCCCGAGCCGCGTCATCTCGGCCAGACCCCGGGTCATCAGGCCGGCCTTGCCGTTGTCACCGAACCCGAGGCCGTCGGCCGCCCCCGCGGCGATCGCGACGACGTTCTTCAGCGCCCCGCACAGCTCCACGCCGAGCAGGTCGCTGTTCACGTAGAGCCGGAACTCGCGCCGGCCGACCCGATCCACGATCCGATCGGCGAGCATCGGGTCCTCGGCCGCAACGACGGCCGAGGCCGGCAGCCCGCGGGCGATCTCCGTCGCGAGGTTCGGGCCCGAGAGCGCCGCCACGCGCCGCTCCGCGAAGCCGCCCGCATCCTCGATGACCTGCGACATCCGCAGCAGCGTGCCGTGCTCCAGCCCCTTGACGACCGACAGGATGTCCGCGGTGGGCGAGACGTTCGAGGCGGTCCGCTCGACGGTCGATCGGAGATGGGTGGACGGCGTCGCGTAGACCACGAGGTCGGCGCCCTCGATGGCCTCCGGGTCGCCGGAGACCGACACCGCCGCCGGAAGGCGGACGCCCGGCAGGCGGTGCTCGTTCTCGCGCGCCTCATCGATCCGGGCGGCGGTCTCGGAGTCCTGGGCGACGAGGACGACCGGCTCCGCCCTCGCGATGAGCCCCGCGAGGGTCGTCCCCCATGCCCCGGCCCCGACGATCGCGACCCGAGGCGTCGCGGTCACTCCACCCGCTTCCAGTACGAGTCCTTGACCACGATCCGGCCGTCCTCGAAGGTCCAGAGATCGCAGCCTCGGACCTCCAGACGCTCGCCCGCGGTCGTCGTCCCGGTGAGGGTCCACTCCGAGACGCCGCGCGAGCCGTCCGCGGACACGAAGTGCCGGTCGTCGCCGTAGTGGACGTCCGGGATCCCCTCGAACCGCCTGGCGAGCCCGGCGCGAACGGCCTCCTTGCCGGCGAAGCGGGTCCCGATCGGCTCCGGACCGCGGGGCGACAGGAACACGGCGTCGTCGGCGAAGTGGGCGAGGATCGCGTCGAGATCGTGACGGTTGAACGCGTCGAGAACGGCGCGAAGGGTGGCCTCGACGGCGTCCGACGTCATCGCCGGCCCTTCCGACCGGTCGCGGTCCGCCTGGACGCCGGCCGCGCGCTCCGCGAGCCGGACCCGGACCCCGACGACCGCTTCGCCCGGCGCCGCGGCAGCCGGACCGACTCCCGGTCCCGGAACACGAGCTTGATCGGTGTTCCGTCGAAGCCGAACGCATCGCGGAGCTGGTTCTCGAGATAGCGCCGGTAGCTGAAGTGGATGGAGGCGGCGTCGTTGGCAAAGAACACGAACGTCGGCGGAGCGACGCCAGCCTGGGTCCCGTAGAAGAGCTTCGGGCGGCGGCCCTTCACGATCGGCGGCTGCTGGCGATCGAACGCCGTCCGCAGGACCCGGTTCAGCTCCGCGGTCGGGATCCGCTTCCGGCGCTCGCCCCAGATGTCGATCGCGAGCTCGAGCACCCGGCCGACGCGCTGGCCGGTCTTCGCGCTGATGGAGACGACCGGCGCGAAGTCGAGGAACGGGACCTCGTTCCGGATCCACTCGACGTACTGGTCGAACGTCCGGTCCGTCTTGTCCTCGACGATGTCCCACTTGTTGACCGCGACGACGAGCCCCCGGCCCTCCTCCACGACGTAGCCCGCGACGTGGGCGTCCTGCGCGGTCAGGCCCTCGACCGCGTCGATGACCAGGACGGCGACATCGGCCCGGCCGATCGCCTTGAGCGAGCGGAGGGTGGAGTAGCGCTCGGCGGCGGGACCGCTGGCCACCTTGCCACGCCGCTTGATCCCGGCGGTATCGATCAGGACGACCTCGCTCCGACCCCACTCGAGGGTCGTGTCGATCGCGTCGCGAGTCGTTCCGGGGACCTCCGAGACGATGGCCCGGTCCTCGCCGAGGAGGCTGTTGAGCAGCGAGGACTTGCCGACGTTCGGCCGGCCGACGAACGCGATCGCGGCCGGCTCGTCGGTCTCGGCCTCGAGCGCGATCGCAGCATCCCAGCGGGCGGCGAGGCGGTCGCCATCGCCCGTTCCGTCGCCGCCGGTGCCGTCCTCCTCGTCCTCCTCGGCCTCCTCGGCCTCCTCGACGACGAACGGCTCGAGCCGACCGGCGGCGACCTCGCTCGCCCATTCGTCTGCCTCCGCCTCGCGCCGCTTCCGGGCGACCTCGGACTCCGATTCGGGCGGCAGCGCCCAGACGATCGCGTCGAGCAGGCCGCCGGTGCCGCGCCCGTGCGAGGCCGAGATCGAGAAGGTGTCCTCCCAGCCCAGCGACCAGAACTCGGCGGCGTCGGCCTCGCGGGCCGTGTTGTCGACCTTGTTCGCGGCGACGATGACCGGCGCCTTCGCCGTGCGAAGGAGCTCGGCCGCCTCCTGGTCGGCGGGCGTCAGGCCGCTGACGGCGTCGACGACGAAGAGGATCACGTCCGACTCGCCGATCGCGAGGCGGGCCTGCTCCTGGACCTTCAGCTCGATCGGGTCGTCGGTCTCGATCTCGAGGCCGCCGGTGTCGACGATCACGAACCGCCGGCCGTTCCACTCGGCGTCGCCGTACATCCGGTCGCGGGTGGTCCGGGCCCGGTCCTCGACGATCGCCTGGCGCTTCCCGACGAAGCGGTTGAAGATCGTCGACTTGCCGACGTTCGGCCGCCCGACGATGGCGACGACGGGCAACCCCGCCTGGGCCCGGGCGCGCGTGGGCACGGGCTCAGGCCGCGCCCGTGGTGGGCGCGGCGCCCTCGTGGACGAAGGTCGGGAGCGACGTCGTTCGGCCGGCCGGCGTCGCCGCGCCCGCGAGCGCCTCCTGCGCCAGCTCGTCGGCCCGCGCCGCGACCTCGGGCGTGCCCGCCAGCTGGAGGACGCGCCGCGCGACGTCGCGGAGGTCCTCGATCGGGGTGGAGGTGCCGCCCGTGATCCCGACGATCTCGCGGCCATCGAACACGGACGCGTCGTCCAGGTCCTTCCAGCCCTCGATCTGGATCGCGGGCTTCCCGGCGATCCCGACGAGGCGGGTCAGCTCCTTCGTGTTCGCGCTGGACCGGCCGCCGACGACGACCATCAGGTCGACCTCGCGGGCCGCCTCGACCGTGTCCTCCTGGCGCCGGATCGTGACCGGGCAGACCGTGTTCACGATCTTCAGCTCGTGGCTGCGGCCGACCATGAAGGCGGCGAGCCGCTCGAACTTCCAGGGCGGTTGCGTGGACTGGGAGATCAGGGCCATCCGCTTCTTGCGCGGGACCT
Organism: Candidatus Limnocylindrales bacterium; assembly: GCA_036557925.1. Classification (GTDB taxonomy): domain Bacteria; phylum Chloroflexota; class Limnocylindria; order Limnocylindrales; family CSP1-4; genus CF-46. Next base: position 4,103 of record DATBGP010000339.1, read on the forward strand.
TCGCCTCCCATTCGTCCTCTTCGTCGACGACGATCGCGTCGGGCGCGAAGCCGAGCATCCCGACGACCTCGGCGTGGTTCGGCGTCCCGAGGAGGACGATCGTGTAGCCCTCCTCGACCAGGCGCGTCAGCTCCTTGTGCTCCTGGATCACCCAGGTGCAGGTGCCGTCGATCACCTCGAGGCCGCGGGCGCTGGCTCGCTCCATCACGTCAGGCCGCACGCCGTGGGCGCGGATCACGACCGCAGCCCCGTGGTCGACGTCGTCGAGGGTCTCGACGGTCTCGATCCCCATCCCCTCGAGATCGGCGATCACGCCCTCGTTGTGGACGACCTGGCCGAGGGTATGGGTCGACTTGCCCGCGGCGCGAGCTTCCTTCGCCTTGTCGATCGCCTCGCGCACGCCGTAGCAGAAGCCGGTTCGCCGGGCGATCCGGATCTCCCGGACGGTTCCCATGATGGCTGGATTATCGCATGCGACCTGCTCTGGCCCGCCGCCGGGCCAATCTGGTCAGACAAGTCACGGAGAGACTGGATGCGCAAGCTGGAGCTGCCTTGCGGCCGGGCGGAGGGTCCCGAGCAGCTTCGCCCGAGCGTGCGGAGGCAGATGGGCGAGGAGATTCCGTCTCGTTGGCGGCCTCGAACCGGCGCCAACAGTCCCTGGGTGACTGTCTGACCAGGTCCACCGCCGGCTCGACCGGCGGGACCTAGCCGAACGCCCGCCCGGGGAGCGCTGGAGTCGCTCCTTCCACGATTTCGGCCCTTCCGGCCGGGATCGCCGGGCGATCAACCACCGGAATCTGGGCATGACGGCGGATTCAGGGGTCACGGCACGCGTCAGGCCTGACCCAAGACTCCGGGGGTGAGCATTCGGCCGGATAACATTCCGCCGGGAGCGATCAGCCCTCGACGGATTGGTCCCCATCGCCGTACGGGCCTCGATGGCGCTCGTCGAGGAGCGCGGCGATCCGGCGCATGATCAGGTCGGTCGCCGCGGACTTCTGCGACTTCCGGTCGATACCGGCGGGCAGCTGATCTGCCACCCGGAACGGCTCGCCGATCCGCATCGTCGCGTGGCCACCCGGTCGGGGCAGCGGCGAGCCCTTCCTCCAGACCCGATCCGTGTTCGAGACGCCGATCGGGACGATCGTCGCGTTCGACCGCAGGGCGAGCATCGCGAGCCCGTCCTTCGGCTCCTGCAGCTCGCCGGTGGGCGAGCGGGTGCCCTCTGGGAAGACCATCAGCACGTGCCCGGCGGCCAGGACCCGCTGGGCGAGCCGGAACGCCTCGACGTCGGCGGCCCCCCGATCCACCGGCACCACGCCGCCGTTGCGGGCCATCCAGCCGACGATCGGCCAGTCGAACATCTCCTTCTTGCCCAGCCAGTGGATCCGGCGGCCGAGCCGCGGCGTCAGCCACGCCCCGATGATCACCGGGTCGGCGTTCGAGATGTGGTTGCTCGCGAGGATCACGGGACCGGACTTCGGGATCGCCTCGACGTCGCCCTCGACGTGGACCCGGGTGATGCAGCGGGCGAGCGTCCGCGCGCCCAGCGCGGTCCCGAGGATCAGCGGCGTCAGGTCCTCCCGGAAGAGCTCCGCCTCGTCGATCTCCGGCTTCTCGGGGGCCTTCGACGGGCCGCCTCGCGCCGGCGCGCGATCGGCCGCGGCCGGCTCGGCCACGGCCGGATCGGCCGCGGCCGGCTCGGCCGGGGCGCCATCCGGGGCTTCGGCCGTCATCGGGGACTCGGCAACAGGAGGCGAGTTTCGGCGGACCGGATGGCCGCGACCACCGCGTCGACCGTCTGCTCGAACGTGTTGCCGTCGGTGACGATGTGGACGGCATCGGCGGCGGGTCGCAGCGGAGCCACGGCGCGCGTGCTGTCGAGCTCGTCGCGGCGGCGCAGCTGAGCGAGGAGGAAGCGGCCCTCCTGGCTGTCGAAGTCGACGTCGCGCTCCTCGGCGCGCCGGCGCGCGCGCTCCTCGACCGACGCGTCGAGGAAGAGCTTCAGGTCCGCGTCGGGGAGCACGACCGTGCCGATGTCGCGACCGGCCATCACGATGCCGCCCGGCTCGGCCGCAAGTGCCCGCTGGCGCTCGAGGAGGGCGGTTCGGAGCTCGGCGACGCGGCTGACCGCCGAGACCGCCTCGTCGACCCGGGGCGTGTGGACGTCGTCGGTGACGTCCTGGCCGTCGACGCTCACGTGCGCGAGGCGGCCGTTCTCGTCGGGAACGAGCGCGATCTCCGGCACGAGCGCGACGAGGCCGGCCACGTCCTCCGCCCGGACCCGTCGCTGGAGGGCGAGCCAGGTCGCGGCCCGGTAGAGCAGCCCGGTGTCGCAGAACCGGTAGCCGAGGCGGAGCGCCGCGGCGGCGCCGACGCTCGACTTGCCGGACGACGCCGGACCGTCAAGCGCGACGACGAGCCCGGGCTGGGCGGTGGTCATGCCGAGGAGAATACTGCCCGGATCGGTACCGGCCGGCCGGGTCCGGCCCTCATCCCGCGCGACCGGGGACGTCACGAGACCGACCGCCGCCGCTGGCCAGGCCGCGGACCTCCGGCGCCTTCAGCGGGCGGACCCGGCCGCTCCGGAGGCCGTCGATGCGGACCGGGCCGATCCGGACGCGGACAAGGCGGTCGATCGGGGACTCGACTGCTCCGAACATCCGGCGGAGCTGGCGCTTCCAGCCCTGTCGCAGGGTCGCCCGGTACCAGGTGAGGTCCGGCGCCGGGGCCGGTCGCAGGAGGTCGGTCAGCTTCTCTGTCTCCGCCGACGTCATCCGCCGGAGGTGGTGGAGGGTCGCCTGCCCTTCGTCGAGGTCGATGCCCCGCTCCAGCGCACCGATCTGGCCGGGATCGAGCG
>DATBGP010000340.1:0-2780 GCA_036557925.1 Candidatus Limnocylindrales bacterium
GACGTATCGCGCGGCGATCGCCGAGGGCATCGCGCGCGAGATGGACCGCGATCCCAGCGTCGTCCTGATCGGCGAGGACGTGGGTGCCGCGGGCGGCGTGTTCAAGCTGACCGAGGGGCTGTTCGAGAAGTTCGGCCCGGAGCGGGTCGTCGACACGCCGATCAGCGAGCAGGCGATCGTCGGGGCGGCGATGGGCGCCGCGATGACCGGCCTCCGCCCGGTCGCCGAGCTGATGTTCAGCGACTTCTTCGCCGTGACCTGGGACATGGTCGCGAACCAGATCGCGAAGACCCGCTACATGACCGACGGCCAGGTCTCCCTCCCGCTCGTGCTCCACACGGCGAACGGGGCCGGGCTCCGGTTCGGGGCGCAGCACAGCCAGGCGATCGAGAACTGGGCGATGGCGATCCCCGGCCTGAAGGTCGTCGCGCCGTCGACGCCGGCCGACGCGATGGGCCTGATGGCGGCGTCGATCCGGGACCCGGACCCGGTGGTCTTCTGCGCCTCGAAGGCCCTGCTCCCGACGAAGGGCGAGGTCCCCGAGGGCGAGCACGTCGTCCCGCTCGGCCAGGCCGCGATCGTCCGCGAGGGCGCCGACTGCACCATCGTCGCGGTCGCGTCGATGGTCCCGCGGGCCGCCGAGGCCGCCGAGCGGCTCCAGGCGGAGCAGGGGATCTCGGCCGAAGTCATCGATCTGCGATGCCTCATCCCGCTCGACGCCCAGGCCGTCCTCCGCTCGGTCGAGAAGACGGGCCGGCTCTTCACCGTCGAGGAGAACCCGCGGGCCCTCGGCTGGGGAGCGGAAGTCGCCTCGATCGTCGTCGACGAAGGCTTCTGGAGCCTCGACGCGCCGATCGTCCGGATCACGTCGCCGCACGTCCCGCTGCCGTCGGCGCCGGCCCTCGAGGACGCCGTCATCCCAACCGTCGAGCGGATCGTCGAGACGATCCGGCGGCGGCTCGAGGAGGCGAGGTAGCGACGATGACGACGGTGGCGGTGGTCGGCACCGGGCGGATGGGCAGCGCGATGGCGCGGTCCCTGGCGCGGGCCGGCCTCGACGTGGTCGTCCAGAACCGCACCCGTTCCAGCTGCGAGGCGCTGGCTGGTGAGATCCGCGCGAAGGTCGTCGACACCCCGGCGGAAGCCGCTGCGGCGGCGGACGTCGCGATCACGATGCTGGCCGACGACGCCGCCGTGCGGTCGGTGTTCACGGGGCCGGACGGGCTGGCGGCGGGCGCCCATCCAGGCGGCGTCCTCGTCGACATGAGCACGATCCTGCCCGACACGATCCGGTCGGTCGCGGACGACGTCCGGCGGACGGGCTCCGGGATCCTCGATGCGCCGGTCAGCGGCAGCGTCCCGCTGGCGGAGTCCGGCACGCTGACGCTGATGGTCGGCGGCGACGCCGCGGATCTGGAACGGGCGCGACCGGCCCTGGAGCCGCTCGCGAAGACGATCCTCCATCTCGGGCCGCTCGGGTCCGGGGCGGTGATGAAGCTCGCGGTCAACACGGTGATCTTCGGCCTGAACGGTGCGCTGGCGGAGGGGCTCGCGCTGGCCGAGGCCGCCGGCGTGGATCGCGGGGTGGCCTACGACGTGATCGCCGCCGGCGCCGCCGGGGCGCCATACGTCGGCTACAAGCGCGCCCAGTTCATCGATCCCGAGGGGGCGCCGGTCGCTTTCTCGCTCGCCCTGACCGAGAAGGACCTGCGACTGATCACCGCCACCGCGGAGGCCGTCGGGCAGCCGCTGCCCCAGACGGCCGTCAACCTCGAGCTCGTCCGGGCGGCGTCGACCGACGGCCGGGGCGGTCGCGACTTCGCCGCGGTGGCGGACGAGCTCCGCTCCCGGCGGTCCGCGACCAGCGTGGCCCCGTAGGGGAGGGTCCACCGGACAGCGAACGCGCAACCGCAGGCATCTGGCCCATCAGCCATCGCACAGGAGGAGCCACCATGGCCGACCGGATCCTCATCAAGAACGCGATCGTCCTCACCCAGGACCCGTCCATCGGCGAGCTGCCGGAGGCCGACGTCCTCGTCGAGGGCGATCGGATCGCCGACGTCCGCCCGGGGATCTCCGCGGACGGCGCGGAGGTGATCGACGCCGCCGGCGACATCGTGATCCCGGGATTCATCGACACCCACCGCCACACCTGGGAGACGTCGATCCGGACCTGCGCCCCGGACTACGCGCTGATCACCTACTTCGGCTCGATCCTCGACAAGTTCGCGCCGCACTACCGGCCCGACGACGTCTACGCCGGGAACCTCTGGGGCGCGCTCGAGTGCCTGAACGCCGGGATCACGACCCTCGTCGACTGGTCCCACATCATCAACACGCCCGACCATGCCGACGCCGGCATCCGCGGCCTCCAGGAGTCGCGGATCCGCTCGGTCTACGCCTACGGCTTCGGGAACACGTCACTCGTCGACTGGTGGTTCGGGCCGGATTACACGGGCAGCGTCCTCACGTCCGACGGGCCGGACGCGCGCCGAATCCGCCAGCAGTACTTCAACTCGAACGACGGCCGGATCACGATGGCGCTCGCGACGCGCGGGCCGAACTTCTGCAAGCCGGAGGTGGTGCAGCACGACTGGGCGCTCGCGAAGGAGCTGGACCTGAACATCACGGTCCACGTGGCGATGGACCGGTTCGGCTACACGAAGATGCAGATCACGGGTCTCCGGGACATGGGCCTCCTGTATCCGAACACGACCTACGTCCATGCCTCGCACTTCACGGACGAGGAGTGGACGCTCGCCCGGGACTCCGGCGGGAAC
>DATBGP010000341.1:0-4575 GCA_036557925.1 Candidatus Limnocylindrales bacterium
CCGGACGGAGCAACCGCGGCGCGGACGCCGACCACGCCAGGCGCCAAGGGCGCCCGCGGGACCGGCAACGGCGGGGTGCGGTTCATCGAGCCGCGCGAGATCCCGATCGAGCGAGCGACGGACCTCGGCAGCGTCCAGGTCCTGAAGCACGGGAATCTCTACCTGCTGACCGATCCGTTCGGCGACATCCACCCCGATTCGCGCGGCCTCGGCCTGTATCTCGGCGACACACGCCTCCTGTCGTGCTGCTCGCTGCGGGTCGGCGGCACGCGGCCCGTCCTCCTGCAGGGATCGATGGGCGGCAACTACCGCGGCTCGATCCAGCTCACGAACCCGAGCGCCGATCGCAACCCGGAGGCGAAGACGCACAGCGGCGAGGACGGTGTCGTCGGGCGGACCCTCGGCATCTCCCGCGATCGCCTGATCGGCGTCGGGGCGATGGAGGAGCACGTCCGGATCGTCAACCACTCCGGCAAGGCGCTCCGGGTACCGATCGAGCTGGAGCTGGGAACGGACGACGCCGACATCTTCGAGGTCCGGGGCTACCCCCGGACGAAGCGGGGGACGATGCTCCCGATCGCGCTCACGGCGAGCCGCGCGACGTTCCGCTACGACGGCCTCGACCACAAGCGGCGGTCCACGCACGTGGCGTTCTCCGAGCCGGCCAGCGCCTTCGGCCCGATCGACACCCGCTCCGACGACCAGGTCGCGAGCGGCGGGTCGGTCCGGTTCCGCTGGGACGTCGATCTCGATCCGAACGGCCGGTACGAGCTCCGCTGGACGACGTGGGCGACGATCGGGCCCGTCGAGGAGGCGCGGGACAGCGGGGCCGGTGGCGGCGACGGCGCGACGGCTGCCCCCGCGACCGCCGCCCGCTCGACGCTCTTCCCCGACCCGCCGCGCGTGAACGGCGACGACGGCGCCGGGGCATATCACGCGTGGGGCCGCGGGACCACCGCGATCCAGACCGACCACGAGCTCTTCAACCTGACCCTGAACCGGTCGCTCGCCGATCTCCGCCTCCTGATCAACGACGGGCCCGGGGAGGGTCAGCGCTACGTCGCGGCCGGCGTGCCGTGGTTCGCGACCCTGTTCGGCCGCGACGCGATCATCGCCTCGTTCCAGGCGCTCGCCTTCCGACCCCAGATCGCGATGGAGACGCTGGAGGTCCTCGCCGCCTACCAGGCGACCGAGGTCGACGACTGGCGCGACGCCGAGCCCGGCAAGATCCTCCACGAGCTCCGGACCGGCGAGATGGCCGGTGCCGGCGAGCTGCCCCACACGCCGTACTACGGTTCGATCGATTCGACACCGCTCTGGCTGATCCTCTTTGCCGCGACGTTCGACTGGACCGGCGACAAGGCCTTCGTCGAGAAGCTCTGGCCGAACGCCATGCGCGCGCTGGACTGGATCGACCACTACGGCGATCGCGACGGCGACGGGTTCGTCGAGTACGAGCGGCGGTCGCCGCGCGGCCTCGTGAACCAGGGCTGGAAGGACTCCGGCGACTGCATCCGCGACCGGAGCGGCCACATCGCCGCCGCGCCGATCGCCCTGGCCGAGGTCCAGGGCTACGTCTTCGACGCGAAGCGCCGGATCGCCGAGCTGGCCGCGATGCGCGGCGAGCACGACCTCGCGACCCGGCTCCGGAACGAGGCGGAGGAGCTCCGGCGCCGCTTCGAGGAGAAGTTCTGGGTCGAGGATCTCCGCTACTACGCGATGGCCCTCGACGCCGACAAGCACCTCGTCGACGGCATCGGGTCGAACGCCGGGCAGTGCCTCTGGTCCGGGATCGCGACGGTGTCTCGCGCCCGCGACGTCGCCGACCGTCTCATGAGCCCGTCGATGTTCTCGGGCTGGGGGATCCGGACCTACGGCCAGGACCAGCCCGGCTACAACCCGATCGGCTACCACACCGGGACGGTCTGGCCGCACGACACCTCGCTCGTCGCGGCGGGCCTGAAGCGCTACGGCTTCAACGAGGAGTCGAACCGGCTCGTAGGCCACGTCTTCCAGGCGGCCCAACACTTCACGGACTTCCGCCTGCCGGAGCTCTTCTGCGGCTTCGATCGCGACCATTCGTCGCTGCCGGTTCCGTACCCGGTGGCCTGCTCGCCGCAGGCCTGGGCCGCGGGCGCATCGTTCCTGTTCGTCGAGACGATGCTCGGCCTCCGGGCGAACGCCGGCCAGCACGAGCTCGAGCTGCGCCACCCGAACCTGCCCGACTGGCTCGGCAAGGTGACCCTGACGAACCTGCGGATCGGCGACGCCTCGGTCGACCTGCTGTTCCATCGCTGGCGCGGCACCACGAGCGCCGAGGTGCTCCGGAAGGTCGGCGACGTGTCCGTGACGATCCGCCTGTGACGGCGGACGATTCAACCCGGGCCCGCGGGTGAGCGGCACGATCGGAGAACGACTGGCGACGGCGACCGAGCGGCTTCGAGCCTCGGGCTCCGAGACGGCGCGCCTCGATGCCGAGGTCCTGATGGGCTGGGCGATCGGAGCGGATCGAACGGCGATCCTCGCCCATCCCGACGCTCCGGTCGGCGCCGACGCTGCCGCGAGGTTCGACGCCGGGGTCGAGCGCCGGTCGAAGGGCGAGCCCGTGGCCTACATCCGCGGGATCAAGGAGTTCCATGGCCTTGCGTTCGGGGTCGACGGGCGGGCGCTGATCCCCAGGCCGGAGACGGAGGCGCTGGTCGACGCGGCGATCGGCGAGGTCATGGAGCGGCTCGCGGCACGGCCCGGCGAGGCCGGTGCGGGCGGGCGCGGCGGCGATGCGATCCGGGTCGCGGACGTCGGCACCGGCAGCGGGGCGATCGCGGTGGCGGTCGCCGTCGGCCTGCGCGGACGGCGAGTCGCGATGGGCCGGAACGTGACCATCCTCGCGACGGATTCCTCGGACGACGCCCTCGACCTGGCGCGGGAGAACGCCGTCGGCCATGCGGCGGCCGATGGCCTGCGGTTCGTCGAGGCGGACCTGTTCCCGCCGGTCCTGCCGGACGGCGGCGTTCCGCTCGACATCGTCCTCGCGAACCTGCCCTACGTCCGGACCGATGCCATCGCGGGTCTTCCGGTGGCGGCCTCGTTCGAACCGCGGACCGCGCTCGACGGCGGCGCGGACGGGCTCGACGTGATCCGCCGCCTCCTCGAGCGGCTCCCCGACGTGCTGGCGCCGGACGGCGTCGCCCTGCTCGAGATCGGTGCGGACCAGGGCGAGACCGCGCAGGCGGCCGTCGCCGAGCTCCTGCCCGGCTGGCGGGCGACGGTCACCGCGGACCTCGCCGGCCTGCCGCGCGTGCTCCGGGTGGAACGTGGTTGAGGGCGCCTTCCCGATCGGGCTGATCGCGCTGGACCTCGACGGGACGCTGATCGGCGAGGACCTGGTGCTCGGCAACCGGACGCTCCGGGCCGTTGCCGCCGCGCGGGCCCGCGGCGTCGCCGTCTCGATCGTGACCGGCCGGATGACGACGAGCGCCCGGCCGTACGCCCGGACGCTCGGCCTCGTCGATCCGATCGTCGCCTACCAGGGCGCGCTGGTCCGCGACCTGCCGCCGCCCGAGCGCGACCCGCGGCTGGGCCGGATCCTCGCCCATCGCCCCCTCGCCGTCGACGCGGCCCGTGACGTGATCTCCTGGGCGAAGAGCGTCGGCATCGAACCGCACGTCAACCACCTCGAGCGGTTCGTGATCGCCGCCGACGATCCACGCGCGGAGGACTATTCGTCGTTCCTCGGCGCCCGGGCGGAGATCGTGCCGGACCTCTCGGCCTGGCTCCGGTTCCCGATCTCGAAGGTCATCGCGGTCGCGGCGGCGACGGAACCGGTCCCCGAATCGATCCTCGCCGAGGGCCGCCGCCGCTTCGCCGGTCGCGCGGAGGTGACGATCAGCCACCCAAGGTTCCTCGAGTTCCTCGCCCCCGGCGTCTCGAAGCTGGTCGGCGTCCGGCATCTCGCGCGTCGCGCCCGCGTGCCGCTGGAGCGCGTCCTGGCGATCGGCGACCAGTTCAACGACCTCGAGATGATCGCGGGCGTCGGCCACGGCGCGGCGATGGCGACGGCGCCGGCCCGGGTCCGCGCGGCCGGGCGGTACGTCGCGCCGAGCGTCGCCGAGGAAGGCGTGGCCGAGCTCATCGAGCGACTCGTCCTCAGCGGATCGGCCCAGGCCGCCCGCGAGGCCGCGCGGCTGGCGCATGGGCGGGAGGACGCCCCTCGACCGGCTCCCGTCGCGGGCTCTGCCGCATGACGGCCCGGATCGTCGCCGACGACGCCGCCGGCCGCGCCGCCGCGATCGAGGCGCTTCGCGCCGGCCGGATCGTGGCCCTCCCGACCGACACGGTCTACGGGATCGGCGTCGCCCTCGAGACGCCCGGCGGGCTCGAGGCCCTGTTCGCCGCGAAGGACCGGCCTCCCGACCGGGCGATCATGCTGCTCCTCGCCGACGCCGCCCAGGCGCCGACGATCGGGGAGTGGCCGCCGGCCGCCGCCGCGCTCGCCGAGGCGTTCTGGCCGGGCGGCTTGACCCTCGTCGTGCCGCAGCGGTCGGACGTGACGCTGCCCGCGGTCCTGACCGGCGG
>DATBGP010000342.1:0-5663 GCA_036557925.1 Candidatus Limnocylindrales bacterium
AGGCGGCCGAGACGAACCAGCGCCTGCTCGAGCTGGGGCCGGACGCCGAGGGCGAGAACCGCCTCGCGAAGGCCCTCTGGGAGCTCGGCGAGCTGGCCTCCGCCCGGGAGCACTACCAGACGGCGCTCGCGCTCGATCCGACGAACCGGATCGCCGAGCGGAACATCGACCGGCTCCGGGTCCTGCTCGTCGAGGCCGGCGACAAGACGGTCCCGGCCGCGGACGGCAGCAAGGCGCCCGTCTCGATCTTCGTCGAGGAGACCGGCAAGACCGGCTTCGCGTTCCTCACGGATCTGGCCCATCCGCGGAAGCTCGCCCAGGTGAATCCCGGCGACGCGGTGGAGCTGACGCCCGAGTCCGGCCGGCTGATCGCGACGAGCAACGGCGTCCGGATCGGCATCGTCGAGCCGCGCGTCGCGGCCCGGCTCCTGAAGCTCATCGCCGAAGGCAACAAGTACGCCGCCGGCGTGACGTCGCTCGGTGACAAGGACGTCCGGATCATCATCCGCGAGATCTACCAGGACCCCCGCAACTACGGCAAGGTCTCCTTCCCGATGGCGGCCAAGTCGAGCGACCTGCGGCCGTACACGAAGGGCACGCTGATCCGCGAGGAGATGGACCTCGAGGACGACCTCGAGGACGACGAGGAGGACGAGGAGATCGAGGACCTCGATCGCGTCCTGCCGCCGGAGTCCACGACGGACGAGGCCTTCGAGGAAGAGCTCGACGAGGCGGACGAGGCCTAGTCGACGGCTGTCGCGCCGCCGCGCGTGAGTCGCCGGACGACTCAACCTGGTCTCTCGCACGCTCGTCCAGGCCGAGTTCGCGGCGAGGGCGAGCGTCGCCGCCGCGGATCCGGTTCGCCCGACGACTCGATGTGGGTCGCGCGCCGCCGCCGGGGTCCGGTCGTGAGCGATCTCGGCTTGCGGCACCCGCTAGGCTGACGCGATGGCGGGTCGAGCTCCCCTCATCCGGGCCGAACCTGGCTTCACCCTGCCGTTCTTCGAGCGTCTCGCGCCGCCGCCCCCGCCGGCCCTCGTCGAGGGCCGGATCGACAGCCTCGCGAAGCCCGGCGACGTCGTCCTCGATCTGGCCGGTCGCGGCGGCTGGGTCGCCCGGGCGGCCGTCGATCGCCAGCGACGGGTGGCCAGCCTCGAATCGACCCCCTTGACGCGGCTGCTCGCCGAGCTCGTCCTGCGGCCGCCGGACCTGCGCCATCTCGACGCCGCGTTCCAGGCGATGGGCGCGTCGCCGCGCGGCCAGACGAGCCTGAAGGTCGCGGTTGGCGACCTGTTCGCGACACGCTGCGCGACCTGCGGCCGATCGCTGGTCATCGACGAGGTCATCTGGCCCGGCCAGGATGCGATCGACGAGGGCGGCGAGGACGCGATCGACGCTGCGGGCCCGGAGGCCTCGACCGGCGCCGCGGGCCCGGACGCCACCACCGGCGCCGACGCCGAGGCGGCACCCGCCGGCGACGAGGCCGAGGAACCGCGTCCCCGACGCCGCGCCTCCGACGACGACGCCGAGGAGTCGCGACCGCGACGGCGTGCCGACGACATCGCCGACGAGACGCGCTTCGCCCCCCGCAAGGCCTACTCGTGCCCCGTCTGCCGGGGCCAGCGCGGCGGCAACCAGCGGTCCGCGGACCTCGACGAGCAGGACCTGAAGCGCGCCCGGACGATCCCCGACGACTTCGCCGCGACCCGGGCCCGGCTGCGCGACCGGTTCCCCGTGGTCGAGGGCGGCTCGGGCCTGGTCGACAGCCTCCTCGACCTCCATACGCCACGCCAGCTCGCCGGCCTCGAGGCGATCCTCGACCGGATCGAGGGCGACCTCCGGTCGGCCCCGGTCGAGGCGGCGTTGCGTCTCGCGTTCCTCCACGCGCTGCTCCCCGCGAGCCGTCTGAACGGCCACCCCCACCGGATCGGCTCGCTCCGGATCCAGGGCGGTCGCGTCCGCTCCCCCAGTCCCGGGCCCTGGCGCGAGCGCAACCCGTGGCTCGCGTTCGAGGACGGGATCCGCACGGTCCGCGGCTTCATCCAGCGGCTCGAGAGCGGCCCGGGCGGCGCCGTCCAGGCCCGCCTCGGCAACGACCTCCAGGCCCTCGACGAGGGCGCCGCGACCGCGGTCGTCGCCGTCAGCGGGCCGTCGACGACCCGGGCGATCGGCGCGGAGGCCTCGGCGGGTCGAGGCTGGGAAGGGACCGGCAGCCTGCGACGCCGGATCCGGCTCGTGCTCGGCCAGCCGCCGGTGCGTCCGAACCAGGAGCGCCTCTCGATGACGTACTGGGCCACGGCCTGGACGCTCGGCTCGGAGGCGGCGGTCGGATTGCCGCTGGCGGCGCTCTCGGGACCTGCGATCCGCGCCCCGTGGGGCTGGCAAGCCACCGCCCTCGCCCGCTCCCTCGCCTCGATCGAACCGTCGATCGCCCGCGACGGCCGGGTCGTCTTCCTCGTCGACGGCGGTTCGGAGGCGCTCGTCGGGGCGGCCCTCGGCGGTGTCGAGGCCGGCTTCCGCCTGCTCTCGGCCCGGCTGGGCGACGGCGACGACGAGGCGCTCGGCAGCGTGGAGCTGCTGCCGCCGGGCGCGGTCCCGCCGCCGACCCCGCGGACCCGGGCGAACGTCCAGCTGACGCCGATTCCCGGTGGCGCCGGCGATCCCGAGATCGTTCCCGGCGCGGGTCTCTTCCGGCCGGCCGAGCGGGTCGATCGCCGGCCGTTCTCCGCCGCCGACGTGAGCCGGACGGTCGTCGACGTCGCCGTCGAGTCCCTGAAGGCCCGGGGCGAGCCCGCCAGCGCCGACCGCCTCCTCGGCGAGATCCTGACGGGCCTGGACCGGGCCGGCCAGCTCCGGCGGCTGGTCGCCGATCGGGGCCTCTCGGTCGTGCCCGACCCGGACGATGGGCCGGACGCGGACGCGCGGGAGGGCGCGACGAGCGACTCGCCGGCGGCCGCGGCCGATCGCGGACCTCGCTCGCGGGCCGGCATCCGGAGCAACTTCCCGAGCTGGCCCGACGCGCCGGACGCGGAGGCGGAGGAGCGACCCGCCGATTCGAGCGTCCGGACCCGCCGCTTCGTGCGACCGGCCGAGACCCCCGCCGACCCCGTCGAGGCGCTGCTCGGGCTGATCGGCGAGGGCCTCTCCGCCACGGGCCGCGACCGCCTGGCCGAGGTCGCACCCGGGCGCTGGTGGCTGGCCGATCGTCGCGATCGCGAGGCCGCGGCCGTCCCGCTCTCGGATCGCGTGGAGTGGGCGGTCTACAGCCTCCTCTCGACCGCCGGACCGCTCTCGGAGGCGGCCTTCCTCCAACGGGTCGCCGGGATCTTCAGCGGCTCGGACCTGCCGGACGAGGCCCTCGTCCGGGCCTGCCTCCAGAGCTATCGGAGCCGGGCGAGCACCTCCGACCGGATCGTGACCGGCGACGACCTCCTCGCCCGGGCCCAGGAGCACAGCGAGCTGATCGCGATGCTCGCCGAAGGCGGGCATCGCCTGGGGCTGTCCGTCTGGATCGGCAAGCGCGAGCAGTCGCGCCGGATCGGGCGCGAGCGGCTCGGCGACTTCCTCGACGAGCGCGAGCGACAGGTGCCGCTCTCGTTCGTCAGCCGGGCGGTCGAGGATGTCGCCGACGTCGACTGCGTCTGGTACGTGCGTCGGCGGATGTCGTTCCTCTTCGAGGTCGAATGGACGGCCATGCTCGGCGAGCCCGTCCTCCGCCGGCATGCCCGGATCCCGCAGGAGGACGGCGTCGTCCGCTTCCTGGCCATCGCGCCGGAGCGGACCGAGCTCGTCCGCCACAAGCTCGAGCGATCGCCGCTGCTGCGCGAGGCGTTCGAGCGGGACAACTGGCACGTGATCAAGTGGAACCATCTCCGCTCGTTCCTCGGGCGAGAGGACCTGAGCCTCGAGGCGCTCGAGCCCTTCCTCGGCCTCGATCCGCCGGTCGAGCGGAGCGGCGAGCAGCTCGGACTGTTCGGCGGCTGACGCCGGCTCCCGAGGCCCCGAATCCGCGTCGCGCGCTACCCTCACCCCCTACAGCCAGCGGTCGACGGAGCCCGATTCCCCCGACCCACCAGCCGGAGACCCATCAGTGACCTTGTCCGATCACCCCGTGTCCGCCGTCGAGCAGCTGGCGGAGCGGTTCTGGCAGTCGATCCTCGAGCTCAACCCGACCACCGCCACCGTCTACGGCGACGAACGTTACGCCGATCGCCTGGAGGACCCGAGCCCGGCCGGCCGGGCGAGGACGCGACGGCTCCTCGAGGAGACCAAGGCCGCCGCCGAGGCGATCCCGGCCGACGACCTCTCGGTCGAGGAGCGGATCACCCGCGACGTCCTGATCGTGATCGCGGAGCAGGGGATCGAGGAGGACGACCAGGGCGTCCACCGTCTCCGGGTCGTCGACCAGATCGGCGGGCCGCAGACGCTCCTGCCCCAGGTCTGCCAGTTCCAGCCGGCGGACACGCCCGAGCGGGTCGACAAGTTCCTCGCCCGCCTCGAGGCCTATCGCGATTACATGGCCGCAAACACCGACATCCTCCGCGAGGGCCTCGACACGGGCCTGACCGCGCCGCGGATCGTCGCCGAGCGGACCGTCGCCCAGCTGGAGCGCCTCCTCGCGATCCCGATCGACCAGGCGATCGTCCCGGCGATGGCGAAGGTCACGAACGACGCCGACCGCGAGCGCGTTCGGAAGGTCACCGAGAGCGTCATCTACCCGGCCGACCGGGCATTCCTCGAGGTTCTGAAGGGCGACTACCTCCAGGCCACGAGGGTGGAGCCCGGTCTCTGGTCCGCCCGCGACGGCGAGTCGCTCTACCGGACCCAGATCCGGTCATGGACGTCGCTCCAGCTCGACCCGGCGGAGGTCCACCAGATCGGCCTGGACGAGCTGGCGATCGTTGACGAGGGTCGCCGGGCGATCGCGTCGGCGGCCGGCGCGGCCTCGCCCGCCGCCTACCGCCAGCGCATGGCCGACGACCCGGCGAACACGCCGGGCTCGAAGGAGGAGCTCCTCGACCGGGCGCGCGAGGACATCGATCGGGCGATGGCCGTCGCGCCGCGCTACTTCGGCACGCTGCCGAGGGCCGGCGTCGAGGTGATGGCCGTCGAGGAGTTCAAGGAGAAGGACGCGCCCTTCGCCTACTACTTCCCGCCCTCACCGGACGGGACGCGGCCGGGCATCTACTACGCGAACGGCTACGACCTGCCGAACCGGAAATACACGAAGCTCGCGACGACGACCTACCACGAGGCCGTCCCGGGCCACCACTTCCAGATCGCGCTCGAGCAGGAGAACCCGAACCTCTCCACGTTCCGGCGCCTGGGGGCGCGGATCGTCGGCGGCGCGTACGTCGAGGGCTGGGGCCTGTACAGCGAGAAGCTGGCCGACGAGATGGGCCTGTTCCGGGACGACGCCGAGCGGTTCGGGATGCTCGACGCGGTCGCCTGGCGGGCGGCCCGGCTCGTCGTCGACACCGGGCTCCACGCGCTGCGCTGGACGCGCCAGCAGTCGATCGACTTCCTGCTCGAGGCCGGCCTCTCCGAGACCGACGCAACGATCGAGACCGACCGCTACATCGCCTGGCCGGGTCAGGCCCTCACGTACATGATCGGCTGCCGGGAGATCGAGCGGCTGCGGGCCGAGATCGCGGCCCGCGACG
>DATBGP010000343.1:0-3958 GCA_036557925.1 Candidatus Limnocylindrales bacterium
CCGTGCCGCGGCCTGAGCAGATCGCGCCGGCCGCCGTCCCTTCCGCGGATCGAGATTGATGGCATCGCCAACCGCCGGCCGAACTGGCCCGAAAGCGCCCGCGACGAAGGGCAAACAGCTGCCGTCCGTGCGTGACGAAGCTCGGTTCACCACCCCTCCCGCCCACCATCGGCTCGCCGGCCCCCCGGATCGCGATGCGGTCGATATCGGGCGCCTCACGGACTCCGGGGAGGCGCCGCGGGCGTTGGTCATCGGGTGTGGCGCGCTCGCGCGCGAGCTGCTCGCCGTCGCCGACCGCGTGCCGGGCCTCGAGATCGCCTGCCTCTCCCCGGACCTCCACAACCGGCCGGAGCGCATCCCGGACGCGGTTCGGCGGCGGATCCACGCGGCCCGCGCCGTCGGATTCGAGCGGATCTTCATCGCCTACGCCGACTGCGGCACGGGCGGGCTGCTGGATCCGGTGCTCGCCCAGGAAGGCGTGGAGCGGTTGCCGGGCGCCCATTGCTACGAGGTGTTCGCCGGCAGCGCGGCGTTCGAGGCGATGGCCGACGCGGAGCCCGGCACGTTCTGGCTCACGGACTTCCTGGGCCGGAACTTCGAGCGGCTCGTGATCCGCGGCCTGGGGATCGATCGCCACCCCGAGCTCCAGGCGACCTACTTCGCCCACTACACGCGCGTGGTCTACCTGAGCCAGACCGACGACCCGGACCTCCTCGCGATGGCCGAGCGCGCCGCCCAGCGACTCGGCCTCGCGTTCGAGCATCGCCCCACCGGGGTCCGCCACCTGGCATCGCCGATCGAGCTCTGGGCCCGCGCGGCGGCGCCCCACTGATGGCCACCCTCACCGTGATCTGGTGGCGCGACATCCCCGCCCAGGTCCTCGCCCGCGACGGCCGCCGGGCGAGCAAGGTCGTGCTCCATCCGCGGTTCCAGGTCGCGATCGACAAGGCCGCCAGCCGGGCCGGCAAGCGCGCCTACAACGACTACATCGAGGAGTGGCGGAAGGTCGCCCGGGCCTGTGGCGACGACCTGGAGGCCGAGGTGACCGCGGAGTCGAACCGGCTCGAGGCGGAGTACGACAAGCACCTCCTCGCCGAGCTGATCCAGTCGGGCGGGGTCGCCGGCGGCCCGGCGCTCCCGCCGGCCCACGACGAGACGCCGAAGGGCGCCCGCGACGGAGGGGTCGCCGCGGGAGCCGGCCCGGGCGAGGCGGTCGACGGGGGCGAGGCGCCGGCATGACCCACACCGTCATCTCGTCGGCGACCCGGGAGGTCGTCATCGGCGACGACCGGCCGTTCGTCGTGATCGGCGAGCGGATCAAC
The DNA here is from genome assembly GCA_036557925.1 of Candidatus Limnocylindrales bacterium. Taxonomy (GTDB): domain Bacteria; phylum Chloroflexota; class Limnocylindria; order Limnocylindrales; family CSP1-4; genus CF-46. The sequence continues at coordinate 1,323 of DATBGP010000343.1, forward strand.
CCGACCGGCCGGAAGCTCCTCGCCGAAGAGATGAAGAACGGCGACTTCAGCCGGGTCGAGCGCGACGCGCTGGCCCAGGTCGAGGCCGGCGCCCACATGCTCGACGTCAACGCCGGGATCCCCCTCGCCGACGAGCCGGCGATCCTCGCGAGGACGATCGAGCTCGTCCAGTCGCTGACCGACCTGCCGCTCTCGATCGACTCCTCGATCGTGGAGGCGCTCGAGGCCGGGCTCGCCGTCTACCGGGGCAAGGCCCTCGTGAACAGCGTGACCGGCGAGGAGGAGCGGCTCGAGCGCGTGCTGCCGCTCGTGAAGAAGCATGGGGCGGCCGTCGTCGCGATCAGCAACGACGAGACCGGGATCAGCGAGGACCCCGACGTCCGGTTCGCCGTCGCGAAGCGGATCGTCGAGCGGGCGCTGGACCACGGGATCCCGAAGGCCGACGTCATCGTCGACCCGCTGCTGATGCCGATCGGGGCGATGCCGACCGCGGGACGCCAGGTGTTCCGGATCCTGGGCCGGCTGCGCGACGAGCTCGGCGTCAACTCGACCTGCGGCGCGAGCAACGTGAGCTTCGGCCTGCCCAACCGCGAGGGGATCAACGGTGCGTTCCTCGCGATGGCGATCGCGTCCGGCCTCACGTCGGCGATCACGAACCCGATCGCCGAGGGCGTCCGGACCGCGGTGATGGCCGCCGACGTCCTCCAGGGCAACGACCAGGACGCCGCGCGCTGGATCCGGCAGTTCCGGGTGGCCCCGCCGGAGGGCGAGGCCGGGGGGCGGCGGGTGAACCGCCGCCGGGCCGGCGCGGGGGCCGGACCGGACGTCGAGACGCCGCAGCGGATCGCGGGCACCGAGGCCGTCGCCGCGGCCCGCGGCTGAGGCTCGGCGGGACCGGCAGGCCGTGGCCAGCGACCCGCTCGTCATCTTCACGCCGTCCGGCCGGCGGGGCCGGTTCGCCGAGGACACGACGGTCCTGGACGCGGCCCGGAAGCTCGGCGTCGACATCGATTCCGTCTGCGGCGGGCGCGGAATCTGCGGCCGCTGCCAGGTGGAGCAGAGCGTCGGCGAGTTCGCGAAGCACGGGATCGTCTCGGCTCCGGACCATCTCAGCCCGTTCGGCGCGATCGAGACGGAGTACCGCGACGCGAAGGGTCTCGCGGCGGACCGGCGGCTCGCCTGCGCGGCGCACGTCCGCGGCGACGTCGTCATCGACGTCCCGCCGGAGAGCCAGGTCTACCGCCAGGTCGTCCGGAAGGGCCTCGACGTCCGGGAGTTCCATCTCGACCCGGTCGTCCGGCTCCACTACGTCGAGGTGGAGCCGCCGGAGCTGGCCTCGCCGTCCGGGGACCTCGCCCGGCTGCAGGAGGCCCTGGCGACGGAGTGGGACCTCCAGGACCTGGAGGCGGACCTCGGGGTGGTCCGCGCGCTCCAGCCGGCCCTCGAAGCCGGCAAGTACGCGGTCACGGCCGCGGTCCACGGGGGTCGCACGATCACCGGCGTCTGGCCGGGTCTCCACGACCGGGCGTTCGGCGTGGCGATCGATGTCGGCTCGACCACGATCGCCGGCCACCTGGCCGACCTCGAGACCGGCGAGGTCCTCGCGAGCGCGGGCGTGATGAACCCGCAGATCCGGTTCGGCGAGGACCTGATGAGCCGGGTGAGCTACGCGATGATGAACGACGGCGGCGCGGCCGAGATGACGACCGCGGTCCGATCCGCGCTCAACGGGCTCCTGGCCCAGCTCGCGATGCGGGCCGGGATCAAGCGCGACACGATCCTCGAGCTGGCGGTCGTCGGCAACCCGATCATGCACCACCTCCTGCTCGGCATCGACCCGATCCCACTCGGCTCCGCGCCGTTCGCGCTGGCGACGGATCGGGCGGTCACCGTCCGGGCGCCCGAGCTGGACCTGGTCACCCACCCCGGCGCGCGCGTCTACGTCCTGCCGTGCATCGCCGGTCATGTCGGCGCCGACACCGCGGGCGTCATCCTCGCCGAGGCGCCGCATCAGTCGGAGGTCGTGGCCCTCGTCGTGGACGTCGGGACGAACGCGGAGATCGTGCTGGGAAACCGCGACGGGCTGCTCGCCGCCTCGTCGCCGACCGGGCCGGCCTTCGAGGGTGCCCAGATCTCCGGCGGCCAGCGCGCGGCGCCCGGCGCGATCGAGCGGGTCCGGATCGACCGCGTGACGCTGGAGCCCCGGTTCCGCGTCATCGGCTCCGAGCTCTGGTCGGACGAGCCGGGGTTCGCCGAGGCGACCGCCGAGACGGGCATCACCGGCATCTGCGGCAGCGGGATCGTCGAGGTGATCGCCGAGCTGTTCCTCGCGGGCGTCATCACCCCCGACGGGATCGTCGACGGGTCGCTCGCCGCGCGCACGCCGCGCGTCGTCGCGGAGGGCCGGACGTTCAGCTACGTCCTCCACGACGGCTCGGCCGAGGGCCGCCAGCGGATCGCGATCACCCAGAACGACGTGCGGGCAATCCAGCTCGCGAAGGCCGCTCTCTACGCGGGCGTGCGGCTCCTGATGGACCACGCCGGCATCGAGACCGTCGACGAGGTCCGCCTGGCCGGGGCCTTCGGCAGCCAGATCGATCCGCTCCACGCGATGGTCCTCGGGCTGATCCCGGACG
>DATBGP010000344.1:0-6200 GCA_036557925.1 Candidatus Limnocylindrales bacterium
GATGGCCAGCGCCGCGACCCGCTCCGCGACGTCGCGGCCGACGTGCGCCGCCGCCTCGTCGAGCGAGATGTTCTCGTCGTGGCCCTGCTCGGCCTTCGTCGACGGGGTGAACAGCGGCTCGGGGAGGCGATCGCTCTCCCGGAGGCCGGCCGGCAGCGGGATCCCGCAGACGGCGCCGGTCCGGCCGTAGTCCTTCCAGCCGGAGCCCGCGAGATAGCCCCGGACGATCACCTCGATCGGCAGCGGCCGGACGCGTCGGCAGAGCATCATCCGGCCGCGCAGCTCGTCGGCATCGCCGGGCGCGCCACCGGGGATCTCCTCGGGCGCCACCCCGATCAGGTGGTTCGAGACGAGGTCCCCGGTCCGCGAGAACCAGAACCTCGACAGGCCGGTCAGGACGCGGCCCTTGTCCGGGATCTCCGTCGGGAGCACGACGTCGAACGCGCTCAGGCGGTCCGACGCGACGAGGAGCAGGCGGTCGTCCGAGACGGCGTACAGGTCGCGGACCTTGCCGGAGCGGAGGAACGTATCAGCGAGCGGCATCGAGCTGGGCCTCCAGGCTGTCGAGACGGGCGATGACTTCCGGGACGTGGCGAAGCGTGGCGGTGTCGTCGAAGCAGGCGTCGAGCTGGGCGAGGCTGATCCGCCGGGCCACCTCGGCGTCGACGGCGAGCAGATCGTGCAGCGGCTTGCGTTCGTCGGCTGCTCGCAGGGCGGCCCGCTGGACGATCGCGTAGGCGGCCTCGCGGCTCATCCCGCCGCGCTCGACGAGCAGCCCGAGGACCCGGCTGCTGGCATGGAGTCCCAGCCCCCGCTCGATGTTCTCGCGCATCCGCTCGCGGCGGACGACGAGGCCGTCGACGAGGCCACTCATCCGGACGAGGAGGTAGTCGAGAAGGATCGTCGCGTCCGGGAGGATCACCCGCTCGGCGCTCGAGTGGCTGATGTCGCGCTCGTGCCAGAGCGGCTGGTTCTCCAGGGCGGTCTGGGCGTAGCCGCGGAGGAGCCGGGCGAGCCCGGCGATCCGCTCCGAGAGGATCGGGTTGCGCTTGTGCGGCATCGCGCTCGAGCCCTTCTGGCCGACCCTGAACGGCTCCATCACCTCGCCGATCTCGGTGTGCTGGAGGTTCCGGATCTCGGTCGCGAAGCGCTCCAGCGAGCCGCCGAGGATCGCGATGGCCGTGAGGAGGGCGGCGTGGCGGTCGCGCTGGACGATCTGGGTGCTGGCGGGATCGGCCCGCAGGCCCAGCTCCGCGAGAACCTCCGCCTCGACGTCCGGGCCGAGATGGCTGTAGGTGCCCACCGGCCCCGAGATCTTGCCGGTGGCGATCTCGTCGACCGCCTCGGCCAGCCGTCGACGGCTGCGGTCTACCTCGAACGCCCAGCCGGCGACCTTCAGCCCGAACGTGATCGGCTCGGCGTGGACGCTGTGGGTCCGGCCCATCATCAGGGTCTCGGCCTCGCTCCGGGCGCGGGCGATGAGCATCGCGAGCAGCCGGTCGGCGTCGCGGAGGAGGAGCTGGCCGGCATCGCGGAGCTGGAGCGCGAGGGCGGTGTCGACGACGTCGCTGCTCGTCAGGCCGAGATGGAGGTAGCGGCCCTCCGGCCCGATCGCCTCCGCGACCTGGCTGACGAAGGCGATGACGTCGTGGTCGGTCGTCTTCTCGATCTCGGCGATCCGCTCGGCGTCGACGGCGGCGCGGGCCTCGATCGCGGCGAGGGCGTCCGCCGGCACGACGCCGCGGGCCGCCTGGGCGCGGCTCACCGCGAGCTCGACCCGGAGCATGGCCTCGAAGCGGGCCTTCTCGGTCCAGATCGCGCCCATCTCGGGCAGCGTGTAGCGGCGGATCACGCCGGCACCCCGGTGGCCACTGGCACGGGCGTTGCGCCGAGGCCGATGTCGCGGCGGCGCTGCATCCCCACCCAGGAGAGCTGGTCCGCCGCGGCCTCCGCGGCAGCGCGCGCCGCGTCCACGTCACGCCCCTGCCCCACGACCGTGAGCACGCGTCCGCCGTTCGTCAGCCAGCCGTCCGGCGTGCGGATCGTCGCGGCATGGAGCACCAGCGCTCCGGTCGCCTCGGCCTCCGCCATCCCGTCGATCCGGTCGCCCCGCCGCGGCGCGACCGGGTAGCCCTCCGCCGCGAGGACGATCGCGACCGCGGCGCCCGGGAGCGTCGGGAACCGCGGCCCGAAGTCCGCGAGCGAGCCGGTTGCTGCAGCGGCCGCCGCCAGCGCCGGTCCGAGCGGCCCCGCGAGGCGGGGCAGGATCGCCTGGGTCTCGGGATCGCCGAACCGGGCGTTGCACTCGAGGAGCCGCGGGCCGTCATCGGTGAGCATCAAGCCGGCGTAGAGCACGCCGCGGAACGGCGCCCCGCGCCGGGCCAGCTCGGCGAGGATCGGCCGGTGGAAGCGGTCCACGATCTCGTCGACGGTCTCGTCCGGCAGGTCGGCGAGCGGAGAGTACGCGCCCATGCCGCCGGTGTTCGGGCCGGTGTCGCCGTCGCCGAGCCGCTTGTGATCGCGCGCGACCGGGAGCGCGACCGCGTCGCGACCGTCGCAGATCGCCATGACGCTGGCCTCGCGACCCGAGAGCCGCTCCTCCACGATGAATGCGTCCGGCTGCCCGGAGATCGCCTCCGCCGTCTCGTCGAACGATCCGCAGACCGTGACGCCCTTGCCTGCCGCCAGCCCATCGGCCTTCACCACGACGGTGCCGTCCGGTGCCAGTCCCATCGCGTAGGCCAGCCCTGCCGAGGGATCGGTCTGGGCGAACGCCCGGCCACGCGACATCGGGACGCCGGCCGCCTCGGCGACCTCCCGGCAGAACGCCTTCGAGCTCTCGATCCGGGCCGCGGCCGCGGTCGGCCCGAAGACGGGGATCCCGGCGGCGATCAGCGCGTCCGCGACGCCCGCCGCCAGCGGCGCCTCCGGCCCCACCACGACCAGCTCGGCCGAGAACGACCGCGCGGCGGCCACGACCGCCGCCGGGTCCAGCGCGTCGCCCGGCACGGGGCGGACATGGGGGACGGTGCCGATCGCGTCGCTGCCCGGGAGCACGGCGACGTCGTTGACGCCCGGATCCGCGGCCAGCTTCCAGGCGAGCGCGTGCTCGCGGCCACCACCGCCCACGATCAGGATCCGGGTCGGCTGCGTCGCGCGGATCATCCGGCAACCGCCGCCGCGGTCCGCCGGCGGATCGGCCGCCAGGCCCGCTCGATCGTCTGCGTGCGCTCCGGGCCCACCGAGACCAGCACGATCGGCGCCCCGGCGTGCTCCTCGAGCGCCGTCACGTACCGCCGCGCCGCCTCGGGCAGGTCGCCGAGCGTCCGGACGTCGTGGATCGGCTCGCGCCAGCCGGCGAACTGCTCGTACACGGGCGTCGCGCGCGCGAGGAGGTCCGCGGACGAGGGCCACGCCTCGACGCGCCGGCCGTCGATCTCGTACGCGACGCAGAGCCGGATCGGATCGACCCCGGACAGGATGTCGAGCTTGTTCAGCATGATCGAGCTCACGCTGTTGACCGCGACCGCGTAGCGGGCCGAGACGGCATCGAACCAGCCGACGCGACGCGGCCGGCCCGTGGTGGTGCCGACCTCGTGGCCGCGTGCCGCGATCCCCGCACCGACGCCGTCGTCGTCGAGCAGCTCGGTCGGGAACGGGCCGGACCCGACCCGGGTGGCATAGGCCTTCATCACGCCGAAGACCTCGTCGACCTGACGCGGCCCGATGCCGCCGCCCGTGCAGGCGCCGCCGGCGACGGGCGACGACGACGTCACGAAGGGGTAGGAGCCGTGGTCGAGGTCGAGGAGCGTGCCCTGGGCGCCCTCGAGGAGCACATGCTCGCCGCGGGCGAGCGCGTCCTGGACGAGCCACGTGACGTCGACGAGGTGCGGCTCGAGGCGGCGGCCCCACGCGAGGGCCTGCTCCGTCAGCTGGTCCGCGTCGAAGCGGGCCTCCGCGCCGAGCGCGGCCAGGATCGCGTTCTTCTCCGGGAGGGTCCGTTCGAGCTTCGTCCGGAGGGCGCGCTCGTCGAGCAGGTCCTCCAGTCGCACGCCGGCCCGCGACGAGCGGTCCTCGTAGGCAGGCCCGATCCCGCGCCCGGTGGTGCCGACCTTCGATCCGCCGAGCCGCGCCTCGCGGGCCGCGTCGATCGCCCGGTGGTACGGCAGGATCACGTGTGACGCGAAGCTGGCCCGGAGCCGTGAGACGTCGATGCCCCGGGAGGCGAGCGTGTCGAGCTCGTCGATGAGCGTCGCCGGGTTCACCACGACGCCCGGCCCGATGACCGGGACGATGTGCGGGTAGAGGATCCCCGATGGGACGAGGTGGAGCTTGAACACCTCGTCGCCGAGCATCAGCGTGTGGCCGGCGTTGTCGCCGCCCTGGTAGCGGACGACGAGTGCGGTCTGCTCGGCCAGGAAGTCGGTCGTCTTGCCCTTGCCCTCGTCGCCCCACTGGAGCCCGACCACGACGGTGGCGGGCATCAGCGTGCTCCGGACACGACAAGACCCCGGACGATGCCGGGGTCCCGGGTACACCACTCCCGTGTTCCCTCGCCGGAGCGGCGAGGCGGGTGGTCGAAGGTGCTCCTCCGCCTCACGGGACGAACGATGCGCCTCCCTCGAGCAACGGCCGATCTCCTGTCAGGCGGGCGATCCCGCGGTCGGTTCGAGGACCGGGCGAGTATAGCAGCGGCACCCGGTCGGGAGGCGGCCTTCCAGCGGCCGGTGGGACGTTCGGTGGTCCGCGCCCCGTACCTCCGGTGAGGCCGTTCGCGGGGGCTCGACCCTCAGACTGGTCGACGTGACCCGCCTGCTGGGGGGCCTGGCTCTCCTTGCCTCCTTCGCCCTGATCGCCGCCCTCGTCGCCGTGCCGACGGCGACCGCGTCGTGGTTCGATGGTGGCGTGACCTCGATCATGGGCGCCGTGATCGCCGGACTCGTCGGCGTGATGATGACCGCGCTCCTGGTCTTCGTGTACGCGCGCTTCCGCCTGCCGCGGCTCGTGAAGGCGGCCGAGCGGATGGCCGCCGGCGAGCTCGGCGTGACCGTCAACTCGAAGCCGACGGGCGGTGGGCTGGAGGGTCGCCTCGCGCGCGCGCTCGATCGGCTCTCGATCGCCTTCGTCGAGACGACGGACGCGGCGACGATGGACCGCCTGACCGGCGTCAGCAACCGGGCCACCCTGCTCGCGTCGCTCTTCGCCGAGGTCGAGCGGGCCAACCGCTACGAGCGGCCGCTCTCGGTCGCGTTCGTCGACATCGACCACTTCAAGGCCGTCAACGACACCTACGGGCACGCGGCCGGCGACATCGTCCTGCGCGGCGTCGCCCAGACGATCAAGGACAACCTGCGGGCGTCCGACTCGGTCGGCCGGTACGGCGGCGAGGAGTTCATGCTCCTGCTCACCGAGACGGACGTCGAGGAGGGCTCGGTCCTCACCGAGAAGCTCCGCAACCTGGTCGCCCGGCAGCGGTTCACGATCGGGCCCGACCAGGAGATCAGCGTCACGATCTCGATCGGCATCGCGGGCGGCGGCGGTGGGCTGCTCCGGACCGACACGCTCGTCCGCGACGCCGACGCCGCGATGTACTCGGCGAAGTCGCTCGGCCGGAACCAGACGTACGTGTTCGCCGAGCCCGACGAGGACGCCCGCGTGCCGCGGGCCCCGATCTCGCCGGCGGGTCGCGCGCTGGCGGTCGAGGTCGGGCGGGCCGCCCGGGAGGCCGCGACGGCGAGCCTGACCGCCGTCATCGCGCCGCTGCCCCACTACCGCGGCCAGCCGTCGCCGCTCATCGCCTCGATCGTCACGATCATGGCCCGCAACCTCGACCTGTCGGAGGGCGAGGTCGAGCGGATCCGGGTCGCGGCGCTGCTCCACGACGTCGGGAAGGTCGCGGTGCCCCAGGACATCCTCGACAAGCCGGCCGCGCTGACGTCGAACGAGTGGCGGACCGTCGTCCAGCACCCCCGGATCGGCCAGGTGATCCTCGAGCAGGCGTCGGCCCTGAAGGACGCCGTGCCGATCATCCTCCACCACCACGAGCGGTACTCCGGCCACGGCTACCCGTTCGGGCTGCGCGGCAACGACATCCCGCTCGGCGCCCGGATCGTCGCGATCGCCGACGCCTACGACGCGATGACCCACGACCGGCCGTACAAGCGGGCGATCAGCCACGACGACGCGATCAAGGAGCTGCG
>DATBGP010000345.1:0-2351 GCA_036557925.1 Candidatus Limnocylindrales bacterium
GCGAAGGGCCGCCGAACGGCGGAGGTGCTACGTTTCGATCGTGCCGATCCCGCGCCGATACTCGACCGACGCGATCGTCCTCTCGCGGTTCGACTACGGCGAGGCCGATCGAATCCTCACCCTGATCACGCCGACGAACGGCAAGATCAAGGCGATCGCGAAGGGGATCCGCCGGCCCACGTCACGCGTGGGTGGCAGCCTGGAGCCGTTCGCCGAGCTGACCGTCCTGATGGCCCGCGGGCGGACGTTCGACGTCGTGACCCAGGTGAGCGTCGGCCATGCCTGGCTGAACCTCCGCGACTCGCTCGAGAGCGCGGCCACCGCCTGGTACCTCGCCGAGCTTGCCGATCGCTCCCTCGAGGAGCGCCATGCCGCGGAGCCCGTCTACACGATGCTCAAGCGCGCCTACGAGCTCCTCGACGCCGGGATGGCGCCGGGTCGCGTCGCCCGGTGGTACGAGATGCACCTCGCCGACGAGCTGGGCGTCCGGCCGGAGGTCGACCGGTGCGTCGAATGCGATCGCGTGCTCGAGGTCGAGACGCGATTCCGGTGGGTGCCGCCGCTCGGCGGCGTGCTCTGCGACCGCTGCCCCGGTCCGTCGCACGATCGGACCCGGCTCAGCCTCGACGCGCTGAAGCTCCTGAAGGCCTACCAGCGCCAGGACGTCGAGGCGCTCGCGGGCCTGCGCCTGAACCCGGCGACCGAGCGCGAGGTCGAGGGCGCGATGCGCGACTTCCTCCGCCATGCGCTCGAGCGCGACCCGCGATCGCTCGCCTTCCTCGACGAGGTCCGCCACGAGCCGGCGCCCGCCCCCGCCGGCCTGCCGACCTGATGCCGAGCGTCGAGCTGCGCGACATCGTGACCGAGGACGACGTGGAGGCGGTGATGGGCCTCCGTCGCGGTCCGGGCCAGGATCGCTACCTCGGATCGATGATCAGCCACTTCGAGGATGCGATCGCCGACGCCCGGGCGTGCCCGCGGATGTGGTCCGTCCACGACGGCGGGAGCGGTGTGCTGGTCGGCTTCACGATGATCAGCGACGACATCCCGCAGGCCGTCCTGGCTGCCGACGACCGGATCGTCGGTCCGTACTACCTCTGGCGGCTCCTGATCGATCGGCGGTTCCAGGGCCGCGGCTACGGACGGGCGACGGTCGACGCGATCGCCGACTACGTCCGCGGCCGCCCGAACGGAGATGCCCTCTACACGAGCAACGTCGACGGCGAGGGCTCGCCGCTGCCGTTCTACCTGCGTCTCGGGTTCGTCCGGACGGGCCGGATCGCGGACGGCGAGGAGGTCCTCCGGCTCGACCTGCGGACCGACGCCGACGGAGGCCGAGCCTGAGCGGCCCGCCGATCATCCCGCGCGGCTCGATCCTCCGTCGCCAGGGATGGCAGGGCACCCAGGGCCGCGAGAGCGGCCTGACTGGCTCGCCCGACATCCCGGACCCGCCGAACGAGGGCCCCACCGACCTGCGCGGCCGGATCGCCGCCGCGCGCCAGGCGATCCGGGCGACGGCCGGTGCGGTCCCGCGCGTCCTGGGGCTCGTCTGGGCGGCGAGCCGCTGGCTGACGATCGGGCTCGCCACGGCGACGATCCTCGCGGGCGTCATCCCGGCAATCACCGCCTACATCGCAAAGCTCCTCATCGATGCGGTGGTGCGGGCGATCCAGGTCTCCGCGAACCCGGCGCTGCCGAGCGTCGTCCACGTCGGACCCTGGGCGGTCGACGCCAACGGGGCGGTGATCCTGCTCGCCGTCGCCCAGTTCGTCGTCTTCGCCGTCTCGTCGTTCCTGAGCACGCTCCGGAACGTCTGCCAGCAGCTCCTCCAGGAGCGGGTCACGAACACGATCCAGCTCCAGATCATGGACCACGCCTCGCGCCTGGACCTGTCGTTCTTCGAGGACTCCACCTCGTACGACCTGCTCCGACGGGCCCAGCAGGGTGCGTCGTCCCGGCCGCTCTTCATGGTCAGCGGCGTGTTCGGGTTGATCCAGACGATCATCGCCTTCGCCTCGATGATCTTCCTGCTCATCGGCCTGAGCCCGATCCTCGCGATCGTCGCCCTGATCTCGCCGGTGCCGGCGTTCATCGCCGATACGCGCTACGGCTGGCGCGGCTACAGCTTCGCCCGCTGGGCCTCGCCGATCCGGCGCCGGATGGACTACCTGACGACGCTCGTGACGACCGACTCGTATGCGAAGGAGGTCAAGCTCTTCGGGCTCGGGCCGTTCTTCATCGACCGCTTCCGGCAGCTCGCCCGGGTCTACCAGGATCGCCAGCGCCGGATCGTCGTCACTCGCTACTTCGCCGGGTTCATCTGGAGCACCCTCACGATCCTCGCGGGCTCG
>DATBGP010000346.1:0-3732 GCA_036557925.1 Candidatus Limnocylindrales bacterium
GTTCGGGTTCGTGGGCTGGCTGAGCCACGCCAGCGGGTCCGTGACCGAGATGGTGATCGGGCCCGTGGAGGTGGGGCTCGGGGTCACGCTGGACGAGGCGCCGACGGTGACCGTGCCCTGGACGTTGACGTTCGCGGCCGAGACGCTCGACGAGTTCGAGACCGACAGGTTGCCGTTGACCGACACGGAGCCCGTCGAGGCGATGAAGCGCGACGAGTTCGTGCCGCTGAGGTTGCCGGTCACGAGGATGGAGCCGCCGACCGAGGTGAAGGTCGACGAGTTGCTCACCGTCAGGTTGCCCGAGGCGAGGATCGAGCCGTGGTTGGCCGTGATCGTCGTGCTGTTGGACCCGCCCATCGCGCCGTTGATGTAGATCGAGCCCTCGTTTGCCGTCATGGAGACGGAGTTGCTCGTCGCCGCCACGCCGTTGAGGACGCAGATCGCGCAGGGCGAGGCGGCGCCCATCTGGAAGCGCGCCGTCGCGTCGGCGCGAGCCGTCCAGTTCGACGCGCCGACGACGCCGGCGACCAGCGGCTGCCACGTCGACGTCGCGGAGACCGCCACGCCACGCGCGGCGGTCGGGATCGAGGAGGTGCTCGTCGTCGCGCCGACGTTGACGTTGGGCGAGAGGGGAGCGCCGGTGCTGTCGGTGTACCACGGCCCCGCCGCCGTCCCGAGCCCGGCGATCGACGAGTGGTTCGCGGTCGCGACGGTCTGCATCGCGGTGGCGACGTCACCGTCGGTCCGGCTCGTGCCGGACGCGTTCTGCATCACGATCCGGGCGCCGGCGAGGGCGGCGAAGTCGGCCGCCGTCTGGGCGCCGCGTCGCTGGGTCCAGGCGTAGCCACCGTCGAGGACGACGGCCATGACGAGCAGGATCGGGATGAGGGCGAGGACGAACAGGGTGAGGATCTGGCCGCCCGGTCGCCGGGTCGGGCGCGCGGTCCCGGGCGGCCTCACGGGATCGCCATCGTCGCCGCGGCCGACAGGTTGGCCGGGAGCCAGGGATCGAAGATCGGCGTGAGCGCGTCGATCGGGAGGACGATCCGGACGCTCACGACGTTGCCCGAGGTATTGCTCGAGGCGCAGTCGTTGCCGGTCGTCCAGGCGCCGGTCGGCGCCGAGCCGAGGGCGGTGCAGGTCAGGTACAGATCGCCGGTGGCGACCGGCCGCACGAACACGGTCATCCGGTTGGCCGCCGAGACGAGGTTCGTCCGGAGCGCCGTCGTCGTGGCGGGGCAGACCGGAGCCGCGCACGCAGAGCCGCTCGCACCGACGAACCCGGCCTGGACCGTGGCCATCCGGGCGGCTTCGCGAGCCGCCTGCGACAGGGTGTTCTCGGCGGCGACCAGGCGCCCGCCCTCGACGAGCCCGACGAGCAGGACCAGGAAGATCGGGATCGCGAGCGCGAACTCCACGAGCGCCTGCCCGCGGGCGTCCCGGTCGGCCGCGGCGCGTGCGGCCCTCACTGGACCACCGCCGTGGCCGACGCGCTGATCGTCATCGTCGGGATCAGGGGGAACAGGAAGGCGAACGACCGGCTGGTCGAGACCGTGATGGAGTTGCCGCTCAGCGAGGTCGACGTCGCGCAGGCGCTGTTGCAGGCGACGGAGACGCTCAGGGAGGCATCCTGGGCCAGCTCCTGTCGCGCGAGGTACGTGATGTTGGCCGGGTTCGGGCACTGGTTGGTTCCCGAGCCGTTGCTCCAGCACGTCGGGTGCGACATCCCGTAGGCAGCGCCCTCGCGGGCTGCGTTGGTCACGCCGATGTACGTGTAGAACAGGCGGCCGGCATCCGTCACCAGGACCAGCAGCATCATCGCGACGGGAAAGACGAGCGCGAGCTCCACGACCGACTGGCCGCGCGGGCGTCGCGAGCGTCCCGCGCCGCGGCCGGGCGCCGGCAGCCGGGCAGGCCGAGGCGCCGCGCCGGTGCGCGGACGTGCCAGGAGCGAGGGTGACGGCGAACGCCGCGGTTGCGCCATCCGGCGCGGCCGCGCGTCCACCGGCACCGAGGCCGATGTCAAGACGATCTGTCCCCCGGTCGTGCCGGCGATCAAGAGGGCCGGCAGCCGGACTCTAGGCGGGCGATTCGGCCATCACAAGGAGGTCGGGCTGGCCCGTTGGTACGCCGCGGACCATCCGCTTTCGCCCTTTCGACGCACCTTTCCTTTCATCGCCGCCCAGCCTGGCGGGAACGCACGTCGCCCGCCGTCACGGCTCCCGGGGGAGACGCTCGGACGGGCGACGGCTCGTGGCGACGAGGCGGCGGCGAGCTCCCTCGGAGCCCGCGGGTCAGGGTGTCGTGGGGCTCCCCGACGGCTGGGCCGAGGCCGCCGGAGCCGAGGGGCTCGGGAACGGCGTCGGCGAGGCGACCGGCGGCTGGGCCGGGATCGACCCGAAGCCGAGCGGGTAGTTCTGCGGGATCGGCAGTCCGTACTTCTGGATGATCCGGTTCGTCGTCTCGCCCAGCGAGGACGCGTCGACCGGGCGAAGGTCGGTGTCAGGGCGGAGGACCATGCTCATCGTCGCGGTCCCGACAGCCTGGAGGTGGGTGAGCTCCTCGGCCATCCCGATCGGCGCCTTGACGATGTAGAACTGCTCCTTGCGCGCGAGGATCAGGACGTTCTGGTACACGATCTTCGTCGAGCGATCGGTCGTGTACTTGCCCTGGAGGGCGATGTCCTGGGGGACGTTCACGACCGCCGTGACGAACACGTCGACCGTCTCGCCGGCCTTGAGGATGCCGCCGACCGCGAGGTCGTCGGGGACCGTGATCGAGACGGCCCGCCAGGCCTCGCTGTCGGGCCCCACGGACTCGTCCGGCTCGAGGATCGAGAACTCGTCGCCGGCCTGGGACGAGGCGAGCATGTTCTGAGTCACCGGCTGGTTCTGGAGGATCGACACGGCCGGGATCCGGCCGATGACCTGGGCCGGGTCGGTCACGACGCCGTTCTCGTTGGTCGGATCGAGCGGGACCTCGCGTACGGCGACGTCGTCCGCGACGATCGCCTGGCGAGCCGGGATCGCGCGGACGGCGACCACGATCGGCACCTTCGGGAGATCCGCCTGGCCGGCCTGCTGGTTCGCCTGGTTCACGAGGTAGAAGGCGGCGCCGCCGGCGACGACGGCCAGGATCAGACCGATGACGATGATGAACTTCCCACGCCGGTTGTCGTCGCGGAATTCCAGAGCCGTACCCGCCCTTTCCCTGTCGATCGACGGACGCGGGAGCCCGCCGTGTCGGAGTGCGCATCGCGGTTCGTCCCTCACCCCGGGGTCGGGGAGAACCGGGTGTGGACGCTGTGCACCGGGATGCTGGTCCGCCCACGGTCGGGTCGGTATAGCCCGGTGGTCCCACCCGGAGCCGGCCGCAGGTCACCCGAACGCCCATGCGCCGCCCGCCGCAGGAACATCTGTTCCAATTGGGCCGGATCGGCTACGATGACGGCAATGCCCGACTTCCGCCTCGTCGCGCCCTTCCAGCCGACCGGGGACCAGCCCCAGGCGATCGACCGGCTGGTCGACGGGCTGGCGAGCGGCCTGAAGCACCAGACCCTCCTCGGCGCCACCGGCACCGGCAAGACCTACACGATCGCCAGCACGATCCAGGCGCACGGCAAGCCCACGCTCGTGCTCGCCCACAACAAGACGCTGGCCGCCCAGCTCTACGCCGAGTTCCGCGAGTTCTTCCCGGACAACGCGGTCGAGTATTTCGTCAGCTACTTCGACT
>DATBGP010000347.1:0-4386 GCA_036557925.1 Candidatus Limnocylindrales bacterium
ATCGCGCCCCAGGGCACGCCGTGGGTCACGGTCTCGCCGCCGACCCCGGCCGCGAGGGTCGCGCCGCCCTCGAGCCGCATCCCGACCCGATCCGCGGCGGCCGCGACGCGCCAGTCGCCCGCGACGAGGGCGTCGAATGCGTGGGGCATCGGGCCGGGCAGCAGGCGCAGGGTCGCGGGCGCCCGGTCGTCGGGTGGTGGCGAGTCGTCCGATTCCGGCCAGGCGAGCTCGGGCCGGTCCGTGGGCCGGCCCCGATCGGCGGCGGCGAGCACGTCGCCCGCCCGCAGCGAACGGCCCTCGAGGCCGCCGAACCCGCCGGCCAGGCAGGTCGACCGGGAGCCGAGGACCGGCGGGACGTCGACGCCGCCGGGGAGCGCGAGGTAGGTCCGGGCCCCGTCCCCGCGGCCGTCGCCCGGCTCGAACCGGATCGTCTCTCCGGCCGAGATCCGATGACCGCGGCCGGGAAGGAGCCGCCGGCCGCCGTCGATGCGTCCGCCGAGGTCGGCGCCGGCCAGCGCGACGAGGCCGTCGTCGCGGGCCCGCAGCGTCGGACCGAGCAGCGTGATCTCGAGCGCGGCGGCCTCCGCGTCGTTGCCCGCCAGCAGGTTCGCGACCGCGAGGCTCCATGGGTCTGAAGCGCCAGATACGGGGACGCCGAGATGCGTCCAGTCGGGGCGGCCCGCGTCCTGGACCGTGGTCAGGAACCCGCCGTCGAGGACGTCGAGGATCATCGAGCCGGGACGAACCGGACGGTGGCGCCGGGCCGAAGCGCGGCGGGGTCCGGCCGGCTCGGGTCGAAGAGCCGCACGTCCGTCCGACCGATCAAATTCCAGCCACCCGGCATCGAGAGCGGGTAGACGCCAGTGTGGGCGCCGGCGATGCCGACGCTGCCGGCGGGGACTCGTTCGCGCGGACTCGGGCGGCGGGGTGTCGCGAGCTCCGGTGGCAATCCGCCGAGGTAGGCGAACCCGGGCGCGAAGCCGAGGAAGAGCACCCGGTATCGGGCGCCGGCGTGCAGCTCGACGACGTCGTCGGGGCGCAGCCCATGGGCGTCGGCCACCTCGTCCAGGTCGGGGCCGTCCTCGCTGCCGTATCGAACGGGGATTTCGACGAGGTTGCCGGTTGGTGGGGCGGTCGATCGATCCGCCGCGTGCCGCGCCGCCTCGGTGACGAACGCGATCGCGTCGGCGGCGTCGATGAGCAGCGGGTCGAAGGGCACGACGACCGAGGCATGGGCCGGGACGGCCCGCCCGATTGTCGGCGATCCGACCCGTTCGGCGTCCACGGCGCCGGCGAGAGCGGCTGCCAGCTCGGTCAGGGCCGGGTCCGGCTCGTCGCCGAACGAGGCGAGGACGGCGGCGTCCCCGAACGCCGAGATCCGCGGCTCTGGGCCCGGGTCGCGCTCGTCAGCCACCGAGCGCCGTCAGGGTGAGGCCCGAAGCCTCGAGCGCCGATCGCACCGCTCGGGCGATCCCCACCGCCCCCGGCGTGTCGCCGTGGACGCAGATCGTGTCCGCGCGGACGTCGAGGCGGGAGCCGTCGGACGCGGTCACGCAGCCGTCCCGGGCGATCGAGACCGCCTGGGCGGCGGCCGCCTCGGCGTCGAGCAGCGCTCCATCCAGGCGCCGCGATCGCAGCGACCCGTCCGGCTCGTAGCGCCGATCCGCGAAGGCCTCCTCGGCCACGCGGAGGCCGGCGGCCCGTCCCGCCACCACGGACTCCGAGCCGGCCAGCCCGACGAGCACGAGCCCGGGGTCGAGGTCGCGGATGGCGGCCGCGATCGTCTCGGCCATCGCCGGATGGCGCGCCGCCCGGTTGTACATCGCGCCATGCGGCTTGACGTGCCGGACGGCCGCGCCCGCGACCCGCGCCCCGGCGATCACCGAGCCGACCTGGACGACGATCGTCGCCCGGAGCTCCTCCGCGCTCAGGTCCAGGTCGCGCCGGCCGAACCCGGCCAGGTCCGGGTACCCCGGATGCGCCCCGACGGCCACGCCGTGGCGGACCGCGAGGGCGGTCGTCCGGAGAATGGTCGTGGCGTCGCCGGCATGGGCGCCGCACGCGACGTTGACGCTCGTCACGAGGGGGACCAGCTCCTCGTCGACGCCCATCGGCCACGGCCCGAACGACTCGCCGACGTCAGCGTTCAGGTCGATCGTCGCCCGCACCGGGATCGTCATCGGGGCCGATCCTACTGCCGGCGCGTGGTGGTGAGGAGCGGTCCTCGCGCCAGTCCGGGGCACGCGACCGCGTTCCCCCAGCGGATCAGCGGACCCGGCGGGTGCGGATCAGCCGGACTCGGCGGGCGCCGCCGGCGCTGCGGAGGCCGGCTCCGGGGTCGGCGTCGGGGTGGGCGTGGGCGTCGGCGTCGGAGTCGGTTCCGGGGTCGGCGTCGGGGTCGGCTCGGCCGTCGGCGTGGGTGTGGGGCTCGGTTCGAGCGGCGGGCTCCCGGACGGCTCGACCGATGCCGAGGCGCTCGGCGCCGCCGACGGGGTCGCGCACGGCTCGAACACGAGGTTGGCGGATGGGTCGGCGGAGGGGACCTCGAACGACGGCGTCACCCCGCTCGGGTCCGGCGTCGGCACCGGATAGCAGGTCACGGACGGGCTCGGCGCCGCGCAACCGTGACCAGACACGAGCGCGCCCCACGAGCTCCCGTACGGCCGGAACGCGCCGTTGTAGAAGTAGGCCGTGGGGCTGCGGTTCACGCCACCGCGCGTTCCGGGTCCCTTCTCGGCCCGGGCGATCCAGTCCTCGTCGGCGCTCATCCAGCTCGGGTACTTCGACTCGTACACGCCGTCCATGCGCAGGACGTCCGACCCGCAGGTCCCGGCCGGGACGCTCGACTTCGGCTCGGTCCCGGGGAGGAACCACTCGGTGATCGACTTGCCGCCCGAGAGCGGCCGCATGCCCGTGAACGGGTCCACCTTCGCCTGCGCCAGGCCGTCCGGCACGGCGAAGTCGTTGACCGGCCATTTCGCCGTGGCTTCCTGGAGGAAGCCCTGCCACATGTACGTCGTGACGTCGATCGAGAAGACCGGATGCGCCGCCGTCGAGACGACCGAGTTGTCGCTGTTGCCGACCCAAGCGCCGACCGCCAGCGCGTATTCGCCCTTCTGGCGCTGGGCGTCGGAGGGCGGCGCGATGTAGCCATAGGCGTTGAGGTCCTTCGCGTCGTTGTTCGTGCCGGTCTTCAACGTCGCGGGGCGATGCTTGCCACCGGGGCCCTTCAGCTCGAACTGGCCCCAGAACGGGTTGATGCTCGGGTCCGTGTTGCCCGACAGGATGTCGGTGACGATGAACGCCGACTGGGGCTTGGCCGCCTGCTTGCCCGCGGGCGGGACGTACGGATCGATCACGTCCTTCCCCGTCGAGTCCTTGACCGACAGGATCGTCGTGTGGCCGATGTTCCTGCCGCCGTTCGCAAGCGTCCCATACGCGCTGACGAGGTCGACCGGCCGGACCTCGAGCACGCCCAGCGCGATCGCCGCACCCGCCGAGGACTTGTCCGTCTGGAAGACCATCCCGTAGTCCTGGGCCCGCGCGAAGAGATGCTCGGGCGAGTTCACGATCGCCGCCTTGACCGCCGGGATGTTCAGCGAGAACTGGAGGGCGTTCCGGACGCGGACCGGCCCGCGCTCGAGGTTGTCGGCGTCGGCCGGCGTGTAGTTGCCGCCGAAGTTCGTGGAGGTATCCATGAACATCGATGCGGCGGTCATCGACTTGTCGTCGATGCCGGTGAGGTAGTTGAAGGGCTTGAACGCCGAGCCCGGCTGGCGGAAGCCGCTGCCGACGACGTCGAACTTCGGCTGGAACTGCTTCGTGCTCTTCGTCGCGTAGTAGTCGGCGCTGCCGACGTAGGCGACGAGCTCTCCGGTCTGGTAGTCGAGGGCGACGATCGCGCCGTTGTTGACGTCCTTGTCGCGGAGGTTCTTCATCCACTGGGCATACGGGACCTTGAGCTGCTTCGCCGTCGCCGCCGGGTTCTTGGCATGGGGCACGATCGCGGCCGCCTTGACCCATTTCTGGGCGATGTCCTGGAGGGTGGTGTCGAGCGTCGTCGTGATGTCCAGGCCGCCCGCCTCCAGCTGGTCGCACGTGGCGACCTCCGGTCCGCACAGTTTCGTGGCGAGCTCGTCCTGGACCGCCCAGACGAAGTGCGGTGCCACCCATTTCGGGGTTGCCTGCGGCGCGACCACGACCGGCTCGTCCTTGGCGGCCTCGAGGTCCTGCGGCGTGTACTCCCCCTTGGACAGCGGCGTCCGGCCCTGGGCGAGCAGGTCCAGGATCGCGTTGCGGCGCTGGACGATCGGCTTGTCGGGCTTGACCACGAGCTGCTGCTCGTTCACGGGACAGTCGTCTTCCGCCCCGAGGCTCGTGTCGGCG
>DATBGP010000348.1:0-3028 GCA_036557925.1 Candidatus Limnocylindrales bacterium
GATCGTCGACGAGGGCGCGATCACCCACGACGGCCGGCTCGAGCTGGACGCGGCGGCCACGGCCGACCTGCCGGTCACCCTGCGCGCCCTGCTCGGGAGCCGCATCGACGCGCTGGCGCCGGGCACGCGAACGGTCCTCCGGGTCGGCTCGGTCATCGGGATGACGTTCCGGGAATCGACAGTGGGCGACGTCCTCGGCGAGACGGTCGACCCCGCCCTGTACGAGCGTCTCGCGGAGGCCGCGATGATCGTCCCGTCCGACGCCTCCGGCGGCTGGCGGTTCTGCCACGCGCTCATCCATGACGCCGCGTATCGCAGCCTCCTCGCGACGGACCGGGCGATCCTGCATACCCGCGTGGCCGATCGCCTCGAGGCGAGCCGGCCGGATGGTCCGGTCGCTCCCATCGCCCGCCATCGGGCGGCTGCCGGGGATGCGATCCGGGCCGTTCCGCTCCTCCTCCGCGCAGCCGACCAGGCGGCCACGCTGGCGGCCCCAACCGAGGCGGCCTCGTACCTCGAGACGGCCGCCGGCCTGGAGCCGGATCCGGAACGGGCCGCGGAGCTGCGGCAGCGCGCGGCCGAGGCGCGCGGAAGCGCGTTGCTGAACTAGGGGCGGAAGCCCGCGGTCGCGGCGCTCGCCGCGCTCGCCGCAATCAGCTGAACGGGACGCGAGCCAGGCCCGGCCGCGGCGCCGCGTCGAGGCCGACGCCGTCGGTGCCGTCGAGCGAGGCGCCGTCGGACGGCGTGCCCTGCGAAGGTTCCGCCTGGCCGTCGGACCGCGGCGGGACCTCGATGCGGAGCCCCGGGCGACCGGCGACCGCGCCCGGTCGAACTGCGCACGCGCCGTCGATGCGCTCGCGGAGCTCGGCCCGGAAATGGACGAGGACGACCTGCGCCGCGCCGGCGCGATCGGCCATGTCGAGCGCCTCCTCGGGCGTGAGGTGGCCGCGTCGCGGGTCGTCGAACTCGGCGCTGGTCAGGGTGGCCTCGGCGACGAACAGGTCCGCGCCGCGGGCCGCCTCGACGAACCGGTCGCTCGGCCCCGTGTCGCCCGAGATCGCGATCGTCGTCCCGTCGGAGTCCCGGATGATGCAGCCCCAGGCCGGAACGTAGTGCTGGCCCTCGACGAACTCGATCGTCAGCTCGCCGACGTGGAGCCGGTGGGCCGGGTCGTACTCCAGGACCTTGTACGCGTCGTCGAAGAAGTGGGGTCGTTCGCTGATCGCGATCGCGAGCGCGTCGAGCCGATCCTTCCCGCCGGGCGGGAGCAGGAGGGGCAGGTGGGCACCGGCGACGCCTTCCCATGGCAGGAGGTAGCGGAGCGACACGAGGTCGATGTAGTGGTCGGCGTGCATGTGGCCGATGACGATCGCGTCGAGCTCGCGCGGGTCGCGGATCCCCAGGAGCTCGCGGATGACGCCCTGCCCGCAGTCGACGAGGACGGCCGTGGACTCCGTCTCGATCAGGAGTCCGGACGCAGGCGTCTCGGGCTGCGGCTGGGAGGTGCCGCTCCCGACGACGGTCAGGCGCACAGCGACGATCGGAGAGCGAGCGGCATGGGTGGGATCGTACGCAGCGCCGAGCGCGTCCGTCGAGTCGAAACCGAGCACGAAGCATGTCAGGCTGCCGACATCCGACCAGTCTGGTCCCGTGATCCGTCCGCCGGAACCACGGCCGGCCGCAGGATCGCACTGGTGCGACGCGGTACGATCCGGCGAGCATGGTCGACGTCCGCTCGACGACCGAAACGCTCACCGCCGTCCCGCTGTTCCGTGGCCTGGACGACGACGGACTCGAGACGCTCATCCGCAGCATGCGCGTCCGTCGGTTCCGGCGTGGCGAGACGATCTTCCACCTGGGCGATCCCGGCGACGCCCTGTTCATCGTCGTCTCCGGCACGATCAAGATCACGCTTCCGGCCGACACGGGCGACGAGGCGATCCTCGCGACCCTCCGCCCGGGCGACTTCTTCGGCGAGCTGGCGCTCCTCGACGGCGCGCCGCGATCGGCGACGGCGATCGCGATCGAGCCGACCGAGACCTACATCCTCCCGCGGGAGCGGTTCAGGGAGCTCATTGCGTCGGACCCGGTGATGCGCGAGGCGGTCCTCGCCACGCTCGCCGCCGAGGTCCGCCGGCTCACCCACCACGTCGAGGAGCTCCATTTCCTCGACATCACCGGCCGGCTCGCATCACGGCTCGCGCGGATGACGACCGAGGCCGGGGCGTCGCACCTGGACGACGGGGCGATCCGCCTGGCGGGTCCGCTCACCCAGGGCGATCTGGCGGCGATGATCGGCTGCACCCGGCAGAGCGTGAACAAGCTCCTCGGGATGTTCACCGACGATGGCCTGATCCGGCTCGAGCGGGACCGGATCGTGGTCCTCGACCTCGACGGGCTGCTGCGAGCGGCCCACCGCTAGTCCGCGCTCGGACGACGGGTAGTCCGCGCTCGGACGGCGGGCACGTGCGGCGCGCCGACGGGCAACGCGTCGCGTCAGGCGGCGCGATGGGCGCGCAGCGCCATCAGCAAGGCATGAGCCGCCGACAGCGCGGCGCGGGCCCGCCCGTTCGACCCGCCGAGGAAGACGACGTGGCGCTCGCGCTGGACCCAGTCCGGCCCGGCGATGACGATCGACACCGCCGTGTCGGAGCCGCGCGGCCGGACCCGGACGGCGATGCCGTAGGTCGCCATGCCCAGCTCGCGGCCGCGCCGGCAGAGGTGCTCCAGGCCCTCGGGCGAGGCATGGTCGCGAGCCGTCGGCGTCTCGGCCCCGAGGGTCTCGCTGAACGAGAGCCACTCGCGATCGCCCATGAGGGTCGCGAGCGAGCCGGCCGTGCCGATCTCCACGACGGCGAGTGAGCTGCCCGTGGCGGTCAGCTCCGTCCCGATCGCCTCCGCCCAGCTCGTCGCGCCTTCGGCCCAGACGTGGCCCGCCAGCAGCTCCTCGACGCGGGCGGTCGCCGCCTCGACGCGCGTCGCCGCCGACGAGCCGTCCGGGCCGCGCCCGCGCGCCGAGATCCGGACG
>DATBGP010000349.1:0-3879 GCA_036557925.1 Candidatus Limnocylindrales bacterium
CGCGGTGCCGGCCGAGGACGACGAGGCGGCCTGGATCTCGTGCGGGACGTGGGGCCTCGTCGGCGTCGAGACGGACGCGCCGATCCGGACGGAGGCCGGTCGCCTGGCGAATTTCACGAACGAGGGCGGGGTCGACGGCCGGGTCCGCTTCCTCCACAACGTGACCGGCCTCTGGCTCCTCCAGGAGTCGATCCGGGCGTGGGAGCGCGCCGGCTTCCGGATCGACCTGGCGGAGCTGCTGGCGGGCGCGGCGGCGCTGGCGGTCGGCGGCCCCCGGATCGACCCCGACGACCCGGCCTTCTTCCCGCCCGGCGACATGCCGGCACGGATCGTCGCCGCGGTCATGAGCGCCGACGGGCCTCACACGGCCAGCAGGCTGGACGGACGCGAGCCGGCTGGACGGGCGGCCATCGTCCGCTGCATCCTTGACAGCCTGGCCGCCGCGTTCGCCGACAGCGTGGCGGAAGCCGCCCGACTCTCGGGCCGGCATGTCCGGGTCGTCCACGTCGTCGGTGGTGGGAGCCAGAACGCGTTGCTCTGCCAGCTGACTGCCGATGCGTCGGGGCTGCCGGTCGTGGCCGGGCCGGTGGAGGCCACCTCGATCGGCAACCTCCTCGTCCAGGCCCGGGCCCACGGCCTGATCGAGGGCGACCTGTGGGCGCTGCGGGCGGTCGTGCGTGCCACCCAGCCGCTGCGCCGGTTCGAGCCGCGGCCCCGTCCGGTCGCAGCGGGAGGCTAGCCAGATGCCCCGTCGTCGCCTCCCGCGCCCGTCCGAGCTGCGTCCGTACCTGCGGACGGGTCCGGTCCACCTGTGGCCGGTCGAGCGACGGCTCGCCGCCGCGGCGACCATCTGGGACCTCCGCTCGGCCGCCCGGCGGCACGTCCCCCGGGCGGTGTTCGACTACACCGACGGCGCGGCCGAGACCGAGACGAGCCTCCAGCGGTCGCGCGACGCGTTCAAGCGCGTCGAGTTCGTCCCCCGCGTCCTCCGCGACGTCTCCAGCGTCGACCTCTCGACGACGATCCTGGGCCGCCCATCGGCGATGCCCCTCGTCTTCGCGCCCACGGGCTTCACCCGGCTGATGCATGCAGAAGGCGAACCGTCTGTGGGGCGGGTGGCCCGGGGCTTCGGCATCCCGTACGCGCTCTCGACGCTCGGGACGACCTCGCCCGAGGACCTGGCCGCGGCCGTGCCCGGCGCCGACCTGTGGTTCCAGCTCTACATCTGGAACGACCGGGACGCCGTCCTCGAGCTCGTCCGGCGGGCCCGGACCTCGGGCTTTCGGGCCCTCGTCCTGACGGTCGACACGCCAGTCGCCGGCGCGCGCCTGCGGGACGTCCACAACGGGTTCACGATCCCGCCGACGCTCTCGGTCCGGACGCTGATCGACATCGGGCTGCACCCCGGCTGGTGGTTCGACAAGCTGACCACCGAGCCGCTCCAGTTCGCGGTGTTCACGGAAACCGGCGGCACCGTCGCCGACCTGATCAACCGCGTCTTCGACCCGACGATCACGATCGCCGACCTCGCCTGGATGCGGAAGGAGTGGGACCGCCCGATCGTCATCAAGGGGATCCAGACCCCGGAGGACGCCTGCGCGGTCGTGGACGCGGGCGCGGACGGGATCGTCATCTCGAACCACGGCGGGCGCCAGCTCGACCGGGCCCCGACGCCCCTCGAGCAGCTGGCGCCGATCCGGGCCGCAATCGGCCGCCGCGCGGAGATCTACGTCGACGGCGGGATCCTCTCCGGGTCCGACATGATCGCGGCAGTGGGGCTCGGCGCGGACGCGGTGCTGGTCGGGCGCGCCTACCTGTACGGGCTCATGGCCGGCGGCGAGCGGGGCGTCGCCCGCACCGTGGAGATCCTCCGCCGGGAGGCGATCCGGACGATGCAGCTCCTCGGCGTGTCCCGCGTGGCCGACCTGGACGGGTCGAGCGTCCGGCTGCGCGATCGCTGAGGGCTACGCGGCGGCGGGCTGCGACACCGGACGCCCTGCTCTCTGGGCGAGCACTGTGTCGGTTCCTGCCTCCGTCGGCCGACCGATTGATCGCCCGGCGAGCGAACTGTCGGTTGCCGGCCCCGAGTTGATGGATCTGGTCGCTGGGAGAGCGATGCGTCGCCCGTAACCGACACAGCGCTCTCTGGGCGAGCAGCGTCCTGACGCTGCGTACGATGTAGCGCATGACGTTCCGGCGGCGAGGCGGCCTGCCACAAGACGGTCCGCGACTCGCCTCGGCCGTGTTCACGATCGCCGAGGCCGACGTGGGGGTGATCGACATCGCGCGCGGTCCGTGCATCGATGGCACGGGCTCGTTCGTCCCCTGCGAGTCGCCGAACGCGACGTCATTCCAGATCTGGGACGACACTTCGGACCGGTTGGAGGTCCTGTTCGGACTCCTCGACGCTGAGTCAGACGGGGAGCCATGGGCGGACCGGCAGAGCGTCGGGGACGGCACGATGCTTCGGTTCAGCGGGGCGTATGTCGAGCGGCTGGCGGCCCTCGGACTCCGCTACCCCCGGGATCCCGAGCGCGACCGTCGCTACGAGGCCCTGGCCTTGACATGGCTGGCGTCGGCGTCGTGGCCCCGAGGAATGACCCCGTGGGCGGTCGAGGGCCGCCTCTCGGACTATGGTGGAAACGCAGTCGTCGCGCAGCAGCGCGGCATGGGGCTCTACCTGTGGGTGGGGCCGGAGGAGCCGACCACACTGGTCAGTGGCATCGGCGACCACGCACCCGATGGCGGGCGATCCGGGTGACCGCTTCAGGCCGCGCCGGCCTCCAGGTCCAGCAGCAGCGCCGCGATCTCGCGCGCGTTCGTGGTCCCGTAGTTGGCGTAGCAGTTGTTGAAGAGGGCGTGCGTCTCCTTTGCCTGCGAGGCGACCTCGCGGAGACGCGGCACCCACTCGGACAGCTCGTCGCGGGAGTAGAGGTAGCGGAACCGCTCGGCCGGGGTGATGTTCTTGGCCTCCCACGTCTCGGCGTTCCGGCCGTGGAAGCGGACGATCGCGAGGTCCGGCGACGTCACCGCGACCTCGACCGGCACGCTGCTCTTGAACCCCTGCGGCTCGTCGACCATCACGAACGGGATCCGCCGCTCCGAGAGGAACCCGAGCGTCCGGTCGCGGTTCTTCTCGTTCAGCCACGACCCGTTCCGGAACTCGACGGAGAACTTCCAGCCCTCCAGGCGATCGGCGGCGTCGCGGATCAGCTCCCGGCTCTCGTGCGACGGGAACACCCATTTCGGGTACTGCAGGAGGATGGAGCCGAGCTGACCCTTCTCCTCGAGCGGCGCGAGCGCCTCGCGGAACGTCCGCCAGACCTCGTCGTTCAGCTCGTCGGGGAAGTCCTTCAGGTAGATCCGGCTCTTCGCCTGGAGCTCCTCCGGCAGCGCCTCGCGGATGAACTTCGGCAGCCGCTTCGTCTCGGTCCCCTGGCCCGTCATCAACGCGTGGGCCTTGATGTCGAACGTGAAGTCCGGCGGGGTCCGCTCGGCCCAGAGCTTTGCGGTGCGTTCGGCCGGGAGGGCGTAGTAGGTCGCGTCGACCTCGACGAGCGGGAACGACGACGCGTAGTAGGCGAGCCGCTCCTCCGCGCTGTCGGCGCCGAGCGGGTAGAACACCCCGGCCGCGGTCATCGTGGGGTCCGTCCAGGACGCGGTGCCGACCCGGATCGTGCCGCCCTCGGGCAGGACGATGGGGTCGCGACCGGCCTCGTCGACGTCGACCGACCGCTCCGCGGCGACGGCGGCGCCGGGATCGTGGGGGTTCGCTCGATCGGTCGGCATGCCGGTCAGGGTACCCCGGCGCTACGATCGGTCGATGACCGACCAGCCGACCAGGACGATCGAGCTGAGGCTCGATCTCAGCGACGCGGA
>DATBGP010000350.1:0-2000 GCA_036557925.1 Candidatus Limnocylindrales bacterium
CGCCCAGACGAGGAGCTCGGGAGTCTCGTCGCCGTCCCCTGCCGGCGACAGGGCGCCGCAGACGATCCCCCGATCGCCCGGCGCCTGGACGATGAGCCGCCAGTTGTCGGGGCCGGCGATGAGGTCGAACGCGAAGCTCGCGTACCCAAGGTCGAAGAACGTCGCCGGGCCTGCCCCGTCGAGGTTGCCGCCGGTCAGCGCCAGCGAGACGTGGACGCCGCCGATCCCGTCGAGCAGGCGGCGGTGCGCGTCGATGAACCGGCGCCGCTCCCCGTCGACGACGGCGATCGCCAGCGCCTCGGGCTCGTCGATCTCGACGAACGGGCAGCCGGCCTCCGCCAGCGCCCCCACGGTCGCCCGCAGCCGCTCGGCCAGGTCACCGGGGCCGGAACGGGCCGTATCTCGGCCGGCCGAGTAGGGCCCCGCGAGGACCTGCTTCACGGGTCGGTCCGTCGCGGCGGCGGCCGCGCGCCAGGCCTCGATCGCCTCGTCCGGGGTCGCGCCGGCCGGCAGGGCCCGTCCGGTCGAGAGCAGCTCGACACCCGTCGCACTCAGCTCCGCGAGGTCGATGGCCGGGATCGGACCGAGCATCGTCGAGAACATCGGTCCGCGAGGCTACCCGATCGGTGGACATCGAGTAGCCTCGGCCGGCATGCCGGAGGACCCGATGGCCGAACCGCTCTCTCCCGCCGATCGACTGCAGCCGCTTCGCCGCACGCGCCAGTACCGCGAATTCGAGCCGACCCCGCTCGACGAGGCGACGCTCGACGCCCTCCTCGACGTCGCCCGCTGGACGGGCAGCAGCGCCAACTCCCAGCCCTGGCGGTTCATCGTGATCACGGACCCCGCGACGATCCGGAAGATCGCCGAGATCGGCGTGCCCCAGACGCGCGGGCTCGGCACGGCGCCGGCCGCGATCGCGATCGTCCTCCCGGCGCCCGAGCGCGGCGCCAACGACGCGTACGACGACGGCCGCGTCACCGAGCGGCTGCTGGTGGCGGCGTCGATGCTCGATCTCGGCGCCGGGATCAGCTGGATCAAGGTCGGCGTCCGGCCCGCCGTGAACGAGCTCCTCGGCATCCCGGACGACCACCTCGTCCGGACGATCGTCCAGGTGGGCCATCCGACCGCGGCCGCTCGGGCACCGAAGGCCGCACCGGGCGAGGCCCGCCTGCCGCGCGACCAGACGGTCTTCCGGGAGCGCTGGCCCGCCGACTGACGGGCCTCGGCTCGGCTTACCGTCCGCTTACACGAGCCGGGATCGGCCACAGGGCCGCGGCGTATCCTCCGCCGCGATGATCAGGCGCCGCCCATGAAGACGATCCTCGTCGTGGACGACGAGCGGCACATCGTCGACCTCGTCCGCCTCTACCTCGAGAAAGAGGGCTTCGGCGTCGTCACCGCCGCCGACGGCCAGGAGGCGCTGGACCGCCACGCCCGGCACGATCCGGACCTCGTGATCCTCGACCTGATGCTCCCGAAGCTCGACGGGTTCGAGGTCTGCCGGGAGATCCGCCGGCGCGGCGACACGCCCGTCCTGATGCTCACCGCCCGCGACGACGACGTCGACGCGATCGTGGGCCTCGAGCTGGGTGCCGACGACTACGTCACGAAGCCGTTCAACCCCCGCGCGCTCGTGGCACGGGTGAAGGCGATCCTCCGCCGGACCGACGCGACGGCACGGGGTGGCCGGCCGATCCAGGTCGGGGCGCTCCGCATCGATCCGCGCCGCCGCGAGGCGACCGTCGACGGTCGCGACCTCGGCCTCCGCGCCCGCGAGTTCGACCTCCTCGCCGCGCTCGCCCGCGATCCCGGCGTGGTGCTGACCCGGGACATGCTCCTCGAGGACGTCTGGGGCACGGACTTCCCGGGTGAGACCCGGACCGTCGACGTCCATGTCGGCGAGGTCCGCCGGAAGCTCGGGCCGGACGGGCCGCCGATCGAGACCGTGCGCGGCGTGGGATACCGGCTCGTGCCGCCCGTCCGCGAGTCGATCGCCG
>DATBGP010000351.1:0-6764 GCA_036557925.1 Candidatus Limnocylindrales bacterium
TCGACCGCCAGGCCGCAAGCGCCTCCTCGTTCACGACGTCGCCGCCGCGCGCCTCCCACTCCGCGTCGGCCTGCTCGTGCCTCGAGGACCGCTCGCCGACCGCGAGCTCCTTCGCGACGTCCAGCGACAGCTGCTGCCACGTCACGAGGTGGCCCATCAGGTCGCGGCCGGACCAGCCGTGGGCGGCGGCCACCGGGGCCTCGAGCTGCTCGTCGGTCAGGGACGCCAGCGCCTCGTACGGCCGCCACGCCTCCCGCTCGTCCTCGAGGAACGACAGGGCGTCGAAGTACATGGCGCCATCGTAGAGCGGCGACCATCGCGAGACGCGATGATGACGAGACCTCCCCAGGATTTCGACCATGGCCCAGGACCCGACGCCGATCCCCACGCTGGTGCCGCCGGCCCCGCCGCCGGTCAAGCAGCCGCGCGAGTTCCCCGTCCCGAAGGCGGCGCCGCCCGGGATCTCGCGGACGGGCGTCGTGTTCGTCCACGGGATCGGGACCCAGGTCGCGCGCGAGACCCTGTTCGACTGGGCCCGTCCGATCATCGACGTCCTCGCGGAGTGGCGGCGCGAGTACGACGAGGGCCATCCCGAGGCCACGATCGGCGAGAACCCGGTCAGCGCCGCCAGCGTGAGCGACACCGCGAACCCCTGGATCGAGGTCGACGTCCCGGCCTTCGCCGGACGCGACCGCGGACAGTGGCTCTTCACCGAGGCGTACTGGGCCGGCGACCTCCGTCCGCCCTCGTTCGCGGACGCGGCGCGATACCTGCTCAAGCGGATCCCGGTGATCGTCGCCGGGATCACCCACGGCTACGGGCTGCGCGAGGACAGCCGCATGAAGCGGCTCCACCGGCTCGTCGAGGAGCACCAGGACAGCGAGGACCCGACGATCCACGACCGCGCGATCGACCTGAAGCGGTCGCTCAGCGGTCGCTGGACGATCGTCGATCGGCTCGACCGGCTCTGGCAGTACCCGCCGGTCCGGACCTTCCTCGCGATCGTCGCGACGCTCGTCGCCCTCGTCGTGCTCGGGATGTATGCGGCGCTCCACGCGATCCCGATCGAGGCGATCCGGAAGCGGGTCGACATCGCCTTCGCCGACACCTTCATCGTCGAGTGGTTCGGGGACCTGCCGATCATCCTCGACGACCCGTCGCAGTCGGCGGCCATCCGGTCCCGGCTCCTCGACCGCGTGCAGTGGCTGAAGGACGAGCACGGCTGCGACCACGTCGTCGTGATCGCCCACTCGGGCGGCACGATCGTGAGCTACGCGACCCTGCTTCGGTACGACCAGCCGACGTTCGACGTCACGAAGCTCATCACCCTCGGCGAGGCGATCCAGCTCGGCTGGCGGCTCGAGCAGGACACCCGACCCTGGCTGCCCGGCAACTCGATCCGCGGCGACGTGAAGGTCAACCACCCGGAGCTGCGATGGGTCGACATCTGGGCCTCCTACGATCCGGCGCCCTCCGGCCCGATGAAGGCTGTCGACGGCTGCCCCCTCGTCGCGGTCGACAAGCTCGGTGACCTGCCCGACGACGAGCGGATCCACATCGAGAGCCGGCCGGTCACGAACTTCATGCATCTCGGGCTCGACCACGGCGGCTACTGGCTGAACGACGAGGGCTTCCTGATCCCGGTCATCCGCCACGTCGACGATCCTGCAGGGGACGGCAGGGACTCCCGCTTCTACCGGAGCGAGCTGGATCGGACGGTCCGGACCGAACGCCGGCGGCGACGGGTCGGGATCCTGCTCGGCTGGCGCTGGGCGTCCGTCGGGTTCGGGACGCTGGCGCTGCTCGCCGCGATCGTTCGCTCCGACCTGACCCGGACCGGCGACTCCGTCGCGGGCGTCTTCGGCCTCCTGCCGCTTCACGAGCTCGTCAGCGGGCCGATCACCGGGATCGGCAACGCGGTGGCCGTGATCTTCAACGCGATCGGCCTGACCCAGGTCCCGGTCTGGCTCGCGGCGATCGGGCCGATCATCGTCGGCGCCCTCGTCCCGATCGTCGCGACGTGGCTGATCTACACCCGCGGTGTCGGGAGCTGGAACGCCCATGACCTGATCGAGCGGAAGAAGATCCGACGCGAGGAGTTCCTGCCGCCGGGCAACGCGTCCGCCCGGTCCGAGTGCGTGCTGCTCGTCGGCGGGCTCGTCGCGGTCGTCCTCGCGGGCCTCGTCGTTCCGCTGGAGGCGATCGTCGTCTGGGTGATCGTTGTCGCGATCGTCGCGATCCTGACCCGACGGTTCACCTGGTTCTAGGGTCTCGCCCAGGGTCCGGCGGGACCCGACCCGCGGGCCCGGGCGGCGGCTAGACCAGCACGGGCTCCCGGTACTCCCCGAAGACGCCGCGCAGGACCGCGCACTGCTCGCCGAGCGTCGCATAGGCCGCGGCGCAACGCAGGAAATGCGGCATCAGGTTGGTCTCGCTCGAGCCCGGGCGGGTGGCGGCGTCGCGGAGGCCCGCAAGAGCGCGTTCGACGGCGCTCGCGTCGCGCTCGCGGCGCGTCCGATCGAGGCGGGCGAGCTGGCTCTCCAGCGAGCCCTGGGGCACGCTGAGGACCGGGATCGGCGTGTCCTCGGCATCGTCGCCGTAGGCGTTCACGCCGACGATCCGCCGCTCGCCGGCGTCGAACTCCCGCTGGAAGCGATACGCCGCGTCGGCGATCTCGTGCTGCGGATAGCCCTCGGCGACGGCCGCGACCATCCCGCCCCGGCGGTCGATCTCGTCGAGGTACCGCCAGACCTCGCGCTCGGTCTCGTTGGTCAGCGCCTCGACGAACCACGACCCGCCCAGCGGATCGATCGTGTTCGCGACGCCGGTCTCCTCCGCGAGGATCTGCTGCTGGCGGAGGGCGAGGAGCGCCGCCTCGGCGGTCGGCACGGCGAGGGCCTCGTCGTAGGCGTCGGTGTGGAGCGACTGGGTGCCGCCGAGGATCGCGGCCAGGGCCTGGGTCGCGACCCGGGTGAGGTTGTTCAGCGGCTGCTGCGGGGTGAGCGACACGCCGGCGGTCTGGGTGTGGAACCGCATCCACGTCGACCGCTCGTTCTCCGCGCGGTAGCGCTCGCTCATCAGCTTGAACCAGACGCGCCGCGACGCCCGGAACTTCGCGACCTCCTCGAAGAAGTCGGAGTGGGAGTTGAAGAAGAAGCTCAGCCGCGGCGCGAAGTCGTCCACGCGCAGGCCGCGCTTCAGGCACTCCTCCACGTAGGCCATCCCGTCGGCGATCGTGAAGGCCAGCTCCTGGATCGCGGTCGAGCCGGCCTCGCGGATGTGGTAGCCGCTGATCGAGACCGTGTTCCACCGCGGCAGCTCGCGCGTCCCGAACTCGATCGTGTCGGTCACGAGGCGCATCGACGGCTCGATCGGGAAGAGGAACTCCTTCTGGGCGACGAACTCCTTGAGGATGTCGTTCTGGGTGGTGCCCTCGAGCGCCGATCGGGGGAAGCCGGCCTTCTCGGCGGCGACGATGTACATCGCCCAGATCGGCGCAGCCGGCGAGTTGATCGTCATCGACGTCGAGACCCGATCGAGCGGCAGGCCGGCGAGGAGGACCTCCATGTCGGCCAGGCTGCTGACGGCGACGCCGCACGTGCCGAACTCGCCTTCCGCCTCGGGATCGTCCGTGTCGTAGCCGTAGAGCGTCGGCATGTCGTAGGCGATCGACAGGCCGGTCTGGCCGGCGGCCAGCAGCGACCGGAAGCGGGCGTTGGTGTCCTCGGCAGCCCCGAAGCCGGCGAACATCCGCATCGTCCAGAGACGGCTCCGGTAGCCGGTCGGGTGGATGCCCCGGGTGAAGGGCGGCTCGCCGGGCAGGCCGATGTCGCGGAGCGGGTCCGCGTCCTCCCAGCGACCCGGCGCCGGGCGCAGGTGATCGCCGTGGTGGTCAAGGGCGGTGGGGCCGCCGCCGCCGACCGGGATGCCGTCCGGACCGGGCTGCCACGACCAGGGGCCGTAGAGGCGATCGACGGTCGTGTCGCTGATCGTGGAGAAGCGCGGCTTCCGCTCGGGCGCGCGATCGATGGCGGGCTGGAGCCGCTTCGCCTCCCAGGCTCGCTTTCGGGCCGACCACGTCATGGTTCGTACGCTAGCACGGGGTCCGCTCGCGTCCGGACGGGTCGATCCCGGGTCAGCCGGTCGGGTCGGGGGTCTCGCGGGTCGACGGCGTTCGGGTCGCCGGCGCACCGGCGGGCGAGGATGCGGTCCGGGCCGGCAGTGCGGCGCGCGAACGGCGCGGATCGCCGGGGCGGTTCGGGCCGAGGAGCCGGCGGCCGAGGGCGCGGACCAGGAAGAACGCGTCCAGGACGGTCAGGACCCAGACGAACCGGCGCGGCAGGAACCGGAACAGGACGAACCGAAGGGCCCAGCGCAACATCGGACGAGCCTGTCAGGCCGGGCCCGACGGGCGGGAGTCGCCGATCGGCTCGGGCATGTCGATCCCGTTGCGGATGCCCATCAGCTCGGCGCCGGCGCGGGCGAGCCCTCGACCGGGGTCGTGCCCTGCGGGATCGTGGTGAGGCCGTCCGAGACGAGCCACGCGTCCACGGCCTCGCGGACCACCTGGTCGTGAGCCGCCTTCGTCTGGATCTCCCGGATGAAATCGGCGATCAGCGCCACCTCGATCCGGCCCTCGCGCTGCCACACCACGACGCTCTGGTACGACTCGCCGTTCAGGACGTCGATCCGCTTCCCGACGAGGCCCGTCGCGACGGGATAGGTCGACGAGTCCACCGATTCGACGTTCTTGCCCGACTTCGCGCTCGTCTCGTAGAACTCGGTCACCCAGTCCGGGGTCAGGGTCGTGTCGCCCTCGCTCCGAAACGTCGCCAGGGACAGGCCGCTGTCGTCGCCGGTCTCCCACGTGGCGCCGGCGAATCGCAGCTCGTCGATCCCGTGCCCCTTCAACGTCCCGAGGCCGTCCGTGCTGCATGTCCGGCCCGAGTCCAGCCCGCCCGGCGCCGAACCGCGGAACGTCTTCGGCACGATCGATTCGAGGTCCGGGTAGGCGCCCGGCGCGGAGCCGTCCGAGGTGCAGGGACCGGTCGGGTCGAAGCTGGCCGAACAGGCCGAGAGGAGCAGCGCGAGCGCCGCGAGGCCCGCGACGAGGCCGGCGCGCACGCGCGAAGACGATGTCGAACGAGGGGACATGGCGCGATGATACGGCGCATGCCCGCGCAACCGGCTCCGGCCTTCCGTCTGCGGACGACCGACGTCCCACCGCCCACGGCCGACCTCGTGGTCATCGGCGCCGGGGTCGTCGGCTGCGCGACGGCGTTCCGGGCGGCCCGTGCCGGCTACCGGACCGTCGTCCTCGACGCGCGGCCGCGACCCGCCACCCTGACCACGTCCGCCGCCACCGGTGCCTTCCGGCTCCAGTTCGACAACCTCGAGGAGCTGACCCTCGTCCGCGAAGGCGTCGAGCTGTACCAGGACTTTGCGTCCCGGGCGGGGCTGCCGGGCTACGACCTGGGCCTGCGGCGCAACGGCTACCTGTTCTGCTCGCGATCGGACGAGACCACGGCCCGCCAGCGGGAGCTCGTCGCGAAGCAGCACGGGTTCGGCCTGGACGACGTCGAGCTCCTCGAGGGCGACGAGGTCCGGCGACGGTTCCCGCACGTCGGCCCGGAGGTCCGCTCGGCGCGCTTCCGGGCGGGCGACGGCTTCATCGATCCGGTCCGGCTCGCCTGGGGCTACGCGTTCGCCGCCTCCGGTGGACCGGGCGTCGATCGGCCGAACGGATTCGCCGAGGCGACCTTCGCTCTCGGCCAGCGGGTGACGAGCCTGCGGGTCGTCGGGGGGCGCGTCGTCGCGGTCGAGACCCACGACGGAGCCGTCGCCGCCCCGATCGTGGTCCTGGCGACGGGCCCCTTCCTCGGCCGGACGGCCGCCCTGGCGGGCGTCGACGTCCCGATCGCCCCGACCCGACGCCAGAAGATCGTGCTCGCCGATGTGCCCGAGGTGCCGCCGGATGCCCCGATGACCATCGACGAGGAGACGGGCGCCCACTGGCGGCCGGCACTCGCCGGCGCGTTCGTCCTGCTCACCGAGCCCGGCACGCCCTCTGGCGACCCGGTCTGGAGCGTGCCGACGTCGGCGGACTACGCGTTCCGGCTCCTCGATCCGGCCTCGCCGGACAGCGTCGCGGTGGTGTCGCCGTTCTGGGCCGATGTCTGGGATCGCGGCCCGAGCTGGGTCATCCACGCCGGCCAGTACGAGTACACGCCCGATCACCGGCCGTTCGTCGGTCCGACCCCGGTGGAGGGCCTCTGGCTGAACGGCGGCTGGAGCGGCCACGGCGTGATGGGCACGGGCGGTGGCAGTCGCCTCCTTCTCGACGCGATCGGCGGCCGTTCCACGGGCCCGGCGTGGGGGCTGCGAGCCGACGACCCGGCGCACAACCCCTTCCGGCTCGACCGTTCGATGGCGGCCGGACGGCACGACGTCCTGTGAGGACGGCCGGCCGACGCGCGGCTTCGGCGAGTCCCGGGCAGCGGGCTCGAGAGCGCGTCCGGCCTGGTGCCTGCTGGCACCTGGTACCGCCGTCCCGGAATGGTGCGCGGACGCGCCCGACCATCGCCGCCGCAGGTTCGGGACGGATCGCCCATTGAGACCGGGGGATCCCGGGCGTAGGTTGTGAACGTGCCGTAACGCGACACACCCGGGAACCACCTGGGGCGTCGGTCACGGACCAGGAAACGGCCTTCGGTTCTCCATGACGGTTGGAGGCCCGCTGATCCCGGATCCAGGTCACGAGCCGA
>DATBGP010000352.1:0-3716 GCA_036557925.1 Candidatus Limnocylindrales bacterium
CCCGCGTCCGTTTGTGTCGGGGTCTTCACCTGGTCGCCGGCCATCTCAGCCCGTTCTCACGCCGACGCGATGTCATTGGACCCATCACAGACGAGCGCCGCGACCGGAGACCCACCCGATGACTCCCCAGAACCCGTACGACGAGACGGCCCGGGCGCCTCAGGCACCCCAGGCTTCCACACCCGCAACCAGCCAGCCCACCCCGCCCACGCAGCCGCAGGGCCAGGCCCCGGCCGGATCGGGGTCGGCCGCCGGATCGAGCTGGTCGAGCCCCGCTCCGTCGTGGGACACCGCGACCGCATCGCCCTGGGCCCGGCCCACCTCGTCGAGCGGCGGCTGGGAGGCCGCTTCGACGCCCGTCCAGCCCGCCCCGCAGCCCGGCTATCGGCCCGCTTATCAGCAGGCGGCCCCCGCGCCGTCTCCCGCTCCCGCGAACATCGGCCCGTCGCGCGCGCGCCGGGCCGCCGGGACCATCCTCGCCACCGCGCTCCTCGCGGCCGTCGTCGCGTCCGGCTCGACCCTCGCGATCGTCGAGCTCACGGTTCCGCACGGGCAGGCCCCGACCCCGAGCAGCGCCGCATCCTCGAACGCGGCCGTCGCGACCCAGGGCTCCAACTCGACCACGGTCCAGCAGGACGACATCACCGCCGTCGTGGCGAACGTCAAGGACTCGGTCGTGACGCTCACCTCGACGATCTCGACCGGCGGCCGCGGGCCGTTCGGCGGGCAGACCGGCGAAGGCATCGGGACGGGGATCGTGCTGACGGCCGACGGCTACGTCCTGACCAACCGCCACGTCGTCGAGGGCTCGCAGTCCCTGAAGGCGACCATGGCCGACGGCAAGGAGTATTCCGCCTCCGTCGTCACGATCTCGGATGACCAGGACCTCGCCCTCGTGAAGGTCGACGCGACCGGCCTCAAGCCGGCGACGATCGGCAACTCCGACCAGATCCAGGTGGGCCAGACCGCGATCGCGATCGGCAGCCCGCTCGGCACATTCACCGAGACGGTCACCAAGGGCATCGTGTCCGCCCTCGACCGGTCGATCCAGGTCCAGGACGAGGAGACGGGCCGGCCCGTGACCCTCAGCGGCCTGATCCAGACCGACGCGGCGATCAACCCGGGCAACAGCGGCGGCCCGCTCCTGAACTCGGCCGGCGAGGTCGTCGGCGTGAACACCGCGGTCGCCTCCCAGGCCGAGGGCATCGGCTTCGCCATCCCGATCAAGGACGCGCAGAGCCTGATCGATCAGGCCCGCACGGCGAGCGTCGCCTGACGGGTCGCTCCTGATCCTTCGCCCCTGATCCATCGGGCGGCCGGTCCCCCTCCGGCCGTCCGGCCTTCCTCCTCCACGACGGCTCCGGTTCGATCCGGCGCCGTCGTCTCGTTTCGCCCGGCTGTGACCTCCGCGCCGACGTCCGGTTCCACCCGCGATACGCTGGACGGACCGATGAGCACCTGTCCCCACCTCTGGAACGCCAGCGAGGCCATGCCCGCGAGCGATGGCTGCGCGGAGTGCGAAGCGCTCGGCGACGAGTGGGTCCACCTTCGAGTCTGCCTGACCTGCGGCAACGTCGGCTGCTGCGACCAGAGCAAGAACAAGCACGCGTCGGCGCATTTCCACGAGACGGGCCATCCGGTGGCCCGGTCGATCCAGCCCGGCGAGTCGTGGCGCTGGTGCTACGAGGATTCGGCGCTCGACGACCCCGACGAGCTCGAGATGGAGGGCGCCGACCTCGGCTGAGGGCGCGCCACCTCGGCTGAGGGCGCGCGAACGCACGTCGGCCGCGGTGCTGGCGTCCCCGCCAGGATTCGAACCTGGGACCTTCCGCTTAGAAGGCGGTTGCTCTGTCCACTGAGCTACGGGGACGTGCCGGGCCGAGTCTAGCGGCTGGTCGTCGACGTCCCGACCCGGCACCCGGCCGAGTGCTCGCCGGAGCAACGCTGAATCCGGCTCGGCCGCGGGCTCGGCCCGGTCCGAACGCGAGGCAAGGGGTCCGCGAGCTGCGGCGAACGGGCCACTGTCCGGCGGGACCTCCGGGGCGAAGCCGTCGCCTTCGCGCACCGGTACGGTGGCGATGATGACGACGATCCGCGTCTCGACGTCCTCGAAACGGGCCGCCGGCGAAGCCCGCTGGCTCCATCGCACCCTTCGCCGCCTGACCCGCGATCCGCACGCGCTCCTCGCGGTCGGGCTGGTGCTCACCACGCTCACGATCGGCCTGGTCGGCGACCATGACGACATCGGCCGCGTGATCGCGATCAGCGTCGAGTTCCTCGCCGCCCAGGCCATCGCCGCGGTCGCCCTGCCCCACCTCCGCCCGAACGCGACCCAGCGTCTGGCGATCAGCATCGCCCGCTTCGTGCTCGCGATCCTCTACGTCACCGCGGTGACGGCGCTGCTGCGCACGGGCGACTTTCGCCCCGCCGCGGCCCTGTACATCCCGGTCGTCGCGCTGGCAGCCGCGGAAGGCACCCGCCAGGCGGTCCTCGTCGGGATGGCCGCGATCACGCTCTACCTCGTCCCCGTCGTGTCCGCGACGTCGGAGACGCTGGCGATCGACGCCCAGCGGGCAGTCGCGCTCGGCGGCACCGCGATCCTCCTCTCGATCGGGACCCGCCGCTCGATCTCAGCGCTCACCCGGACCGTCGCCCGACTCTCGCAGCTCCTCGCCCGCGACCGCCGGCGCTCCCGCCAGGTGGCGGCGGTCGAGAGCGTCGGCCGGCTGCTGGCGACGACGGGCCCGGACTCGGCGGCGCTCGAGCGGATCGTGGCGCTCCTCAGCCGGGACCTCGGCTACGACTACGTGTCCGTCTACCTGGGCGACGAGACGCTGATGCGGCTCGCGGCGCATCGCGGCTACGACACCGTCATCGACGAGTTCGATGGCACGAGCGGGGTGATCGGCCGGGTCATGCGCACCAAGTCCACGGCGTTCGTTCCCGACATCACCGCCGATCCCGACTACCGCAGCGCCTCGGGCGTGGTCCGCGCTGAGCTCTGCGCCCCGATGGTGGCGACCGGCCGGCTCGTCGGCATCGTGAACGTGGAGGCGAGCGAGGGGACCGAGCTCGACCAGAGCGACGTCGACACGATGGGCCTCGTCGCCGACCGGCTCGCAACGGCCCTCGCCCTCGCGGGCGAGCGCGAGCGCCTCGCCAACCGCGCGGAGCTGTTCCGGCGGCTGACCTCGTTCGCCGTGGCGGTGAACGGCACGCTCGATCCGGACCGCCTGTACCAGGCCATCGTCGAGGAGGTCCGTTCGGTGCTCGGCGCGGACCACGTCGCCCTGACGATCCTCGACCGCTCCACCGGCCGCTACATGCTCCGCGCCGTCACGGGCACGGAGAAGCGGTTCGTCGGCCAGCCGGTCCAGCTCGGCGAAGGCCTGGCGGGACGGGCCATCCGCGACCGGACGCTCGTCGTCGACAACCGGTTCGACCCGGCCCGCAGCCCGATCCTCGCGACGGCTGCCCCATCCGATCCCCTCGCCGGCGCCGCGGTGCCGCTCGTCCGCGACGACGCGGTCGTCGGCGCGCTGACGATCCTCCGCGCGGACCTCGGCCGGCCGTTCGCCCCGGACCAGCTCGAGGCGCTGCCGATCGTCGCCGGCCTCGTCGCTCTCGCGATCACAAACACGTTCCTCCACATGGACGTCACCAAGATGTCAGTCCGCGACTCCCTCACCAAGCTGTTCAACCAGCGCCACCTCGAC
>DATBGP010000353.1:0-2035 GCA_036557925.1 Candidatus Limnocylindrales bacterium
GCGATCCACGAGCAGGGCGGCCTGGCGATCCCCGCCCACCCGCTCGTCCCGTACCCGCTCTGTGCCCAGGGCTTCGTCCTCCGCCGCCTGCTGACCGACCCGGACGCGCGCGTCCGCCCCGACGCGATCGAGGCGTTCAACCCGACGATGCTCGGCCGGCCGTGGCACGGCCGCGTCGTCCGGTTCGCGGCGGACCACGCCCTCCCGACCGTCGGCAACAGCGACAGCCACGAGGTGGCGGCGATCGGCGTCGGCTGGACGACCTTCCCGGGCCGGACCGCCGCGGACCTCCGGACGGCCATCGAGACCGGCCGAACCCACCACCACGGCTCGTTCCACGGCACCGGCGGCCAGCTCTCCACGTTCGGCCGCCAGCTCCGGAAGTACACGCGCGACGCCCGTGCCTCGGTCGGCGCCCGGGTGCGGCGGGACGGGACCGGCCGCGATCTCGGCTATCCGGGCGGCACCCACCGGCCGCCGCGCTTCGACGAGGCCTGGGAATCGGCGCGACCGGAGCCATCCGAGCCCGCGCGGCCGTCCCCGGCGCCGTCCGGTGTCCCGGGGGAGAATCGGGACCGATGAAGATCGGCCTGGTCACGCCGTACGTCTACCCGCTCCCCGGCGGGGTGACCCAGCACGTCCGCTACCTCTACGAGAACCTCCGCGTTCGCGGCCACGACGTCCGGATCCTCACGTCGTCGCACGGGCTCCAGCGCGCGTCCGAGGGCGACATCATCCGGATCGGCAAGGGCTTCTCGCTGCCGGTCAACGGCTCGGTCGGGACGATCACCCTCTCGCCGCGCTTCATCTCGCAGGTCCGCGACATGCTCGAGCGCGAGCAGTTCGACCTCCTCCACTTCCACGAGCCGTTCGTCCCGTTCCTCTCGCCGATCATCCTCCGCCTCTCCACGAGCGTGAACGTCGCGACGTTCCACGCCTACGGCGGGTTCTCGCCCTCGTACGAGTTCGGCCGGCGGGCCATGCGCGGCTACGCCGACCGGCTCCACGGCCGGATCGCCGTGAGTGGCGCGGCCAAGCACTTCATCGAGCGCTACTTCCCGGGCGACTACAAGGTCATCCCGAACGGCGTCGACGTCGACCGGTTCCAGCGTGCCGTGCCGCTGGCCCGCTGGCAGGACGGGACGCGGAACATCCTCTTCGTCGGCCGGTTCGAGCCCCGCAAGGGCCTCCTCGAGCTCCTGAAGGCCTATCGGATCCTGAAGAAGACCGGCTGCGACTGCCGGGTCCTGGTCGTCGGCAGCGGGCCGCTCGCCCGCGAGGCGCGGCGGTACGTGGCGACGCGACGGCTGAAGGGCGTCGAGTTCCTCGGCCGGGTCAGCGACGAGGAGAAGGCCCAGCTCTACCGGACGGCCGACGTCTACGTCTCGCCGGCGACCGGCGGCGAGTCCTTCGGGATCGTGCTGCTCGAGGCGATGGCCGCCGGGACGGCGATCGTCGCCTCCGACATCCACGGCTACAAGGGCGTGGTCCGACGCGGTCGCGAGGGGCTGCTCGTGCCGCCGCGCGATCCGAAGGCCATCGCCGCGGCCGTCGCCCGGCTGCTGAACGACGACGAGGAGCGACTCGAGATGGCGGCGGCCGGCCGGGCCCGGGCCCAGGAGTTCAGCTGGGAGCGGGTGACGGCGAAGGTCGACGACTTCTACGGGGTCGTGATCCGCCGTCTGGCGGCGCGCGGCGAGCTGCCGGCCGGGTTCACGGCCACGATCCCGCCCTCGCCGCGACCGCCGACGATCCGGGAAGGCTCGCTGCCGGCGCTCGCCGCCGACGCCGGAACGGGCGACGGCAACGGCTCGAGCCTCCCGGAGGGAGTGGCCTCCGGCTCCGCGGCACGCGAACCGGGCGTCTGAGGCGCCGGGCGAGTCGCGCCCAGGCGGGCGCGATTGACCCGCATTGCGAGTCGGAACCAGGTTGGGCGAGCGTGAACGTGCGATCACGACGAACGATCCACGCTCGGGCATTGCCGGTCTGACGCGATCTCCGAGTCAGGCGCGCCGCGAGGCCGATCCCGGGCCCC
>DATBGP010000354.1:0-13608 GCA_036557925.1 Candidatus Limnocylindrales bacterium
CCGGAAGGTCGTGGCGCTCTGCGGCGACGGCGGCTTCCTGATGAACAGCCAGGAGCTCGAGACCGCGAAGCGGATCGGCGCGAACATCACGGTCGTCGTCTGGCGGGACGACGGCTACGGCCTGATCGACTGGAAGCAGCGGAACGAGTTCGGCCGGCCGTTCGGTGTCGCGTTCGGCAACCCGGACTTCGTCGCGTACGCCGAGTCGTTCGGGATCGCCGGCTTCCGGCCTTCGTCCGTGGCGGACCTCCTCCCCTGCCTCCGGCGGGCGCTCGACGTCGACGGACCAGCCCT
Source organism: Candidatus Limnocylindrales bacterium (assembly GCA_036557925.1). Lineage (GTDB taxonomy): Bacteria > Chloroflexota > Limnocylindria > Limnocylindrales > CSP1-4 > CF-46. The sequence goes on from DATBGP010000354.1 coordinate 295, forward strand.
CGTCGAGGTCCCGATCGACTACCGCGAGAACCTCCGCCTGACCGAGCACCTCGGCGCCCTCGCCGGCGCGTAAGTCCGGGCGCCCGCTCCGGCGGGCCGCCCCGTCGACTCCGGGCTCAGTGGCCCTGGCCCAGCCGCGGGTCGAACCAGACGTCGCGATCCATCACCGTCCGGAAGCCGATGCGCTCATAGATCGGGAACCCCATGTCGCTCGCCTGGAGGGTGGCGACGTCGCAGCCTTCGGCGGCCCCGTCCGCGACGACGCGGCGCGTCATCGCCTCGCCGATCCCGCGGCCGCGCGCCGCCGGGGTCGTGGCGATCGTGTAGACGCCGATCGTTCGCCCGGTCCGGAGCCCGAACCCGCTTGCCACCGGCCGGCCGTCGAGCGTCGCGGCGTAGACCGCGCAGCCGGGTCGGAGCCAGAGGTCGTCGCCGATCCAGACCCGCGCCAGCGGCTCGGGCATCTCGAAGCCCGAAGCCGCCGCTCGGACGTGGCCGTCCAGGCCCTCGGCGTCCGTCACCGCCCGGATCTCGACGCCCGCCGGCGGGGAAACCGGATCCGCAGGGATCGGGAAGAGCGCCATTCCGGGCAGGGGTTCGGGGTCCAGCTCCAGACCGAGCCCCGGCAGCGCCGCCACGAGGTGGTCGTCGAGGCCGCGCCGGAGCGCGACGAAGAACGGCACGTCGCGGGCGATCACCACCTCGATCGCCGCGCGCAGGCCCTCGACCGTCGCCGATCCGTCGACGGGCACGACCTGGTTGAACAACGCGACGGGCAGGCCGGTCGCATAGACGGCCACGCCATCGACGAGGCGGATGACCGAGCCCGGCACGGGCTCGGTCTCGATCCGGAGCCACTCGAGCATGTTCTCGTGCTCGAGCTGCACGAGGGTGTCCGTGTCCACGGGCGGACGGTAGCAGGCACGAACCGCTAGGCTCGCGGGCGTGTCGGCCGTCACGTCCGCCCGCTCGTTCCTCGGCCGGATGTTCACGATGCCGGCCTACCCGCCCGAGCCTGCCGACCTCCGGACCGTCCGGATCGCGGGTCTGGAGCTGCCGGTCCGTTCGACGGTCGTCATCGTCGCGACGATCCTCCTCGTCCTCTTCGACTTCTCGCGAACGCTGATCCCCGATGAGCTCCTGCGCTACGACCGGAACCCGTTCGAGATGCGCCTCCAGGCGTACAGCCGGGTCGTCCTCTTCTTCGTGATCCCCCTGCTCATCGTCCTGATCGCGTTCCGCGATCGGCCCGGGCGCTACGGCCTGCGCCTCGGCGACTGGCGCTGGGGCGTGGGCCTGGCGCTGGCCGGCTGCGTGGTGATGACGCCGATCGTGCTGTTCCTGGCCGGCCAGCCGGACTACCGGGCGTACTACGCGCCATCGAACGAGCCGCTGCCCGGGCTCCTCGTGACCAACGTCCTCGACCTCTTCTCGACCGAGTTCCTCTACCGCGGCTTCCTGATGCTCGCGCTCGCCCGCTACTTCGGCCCGGTCGCGCTCGTCATCACGCTCTTCCCGTTCACCCTGACCCACCTGACGAAGCCGGAGAGCGAGCTGCTCTCCACGTTCGTCGGCGGCGCGATCTACGGCTGGTTCACGTGGCGGACGGGCTCGATCCTGTGGGGCGCCGCCGCCCACGTCTACATCGTGACGCTGGTCATCGTGGCGTCCGCGGCTCCGGTCCCCGGTTGAGGGCCGGGATCAGCGGCCGGACGCGAGGCTGACGGCGCCGGTCCCGGAATCCACGAGCACGGACTGGGCATCCGGCGCCGGGCTGGCGAGCTTCGGGTCGGCGAGGAGCCCGGTCAGGTCGACCTGCCACTCCTCGCGGCCGTCGACCGAGACCTGCTCGACGCTTCGGACCCGGATGTCCGTCACGGGCACGCCGCCGCCCGGGCCGTGATCGGTCGAGAAGAACTCCACGGCGAGCCGCTGCGCAGTGGCGGCGTCGATGGTCGTCGCCCCGGGACGGTGCGGCGAGAAGATCGTCACGAGCACGGCCCCGAGGACGAGGACGACGAGGAGCCCGACGACGACCGGCGTGCGACGGCTCACGCCCGTGGGTGCTCCACCAGCTCGCCGTCGCGGAGCTCGAGGATCTGGTCGGCGACGTCGAGCATCACCGGGTCGTGGGTCGCGACGATCGCGGTGACGCCCTCGGTCCGGACCACGTCCCGGAGCAGCATCATGATCACGTGGCCGGTCTCGGAATCGAGCTGGCCGGTGGGCTCGTCGGCGAGGAGGATCCGCGGCCGGTTCGCGAGGGCCCGGGCGATCGCGACCCGCTGCTGCTCGCCGCCGGACAGCTCGTGCGGCCGGTGCCTCATCCGCCCGCCGAGGCCGACCAGCTCGAGCAGCTCGCGGACCCGGGCGTCGCGCGCCCGCTGGTCGGCCTTCACGAGCCGGAGCGGCACCTCGACGTTCTCGGCGGCCGAGAGGATGGGCACGAGCCCGAACGCCTGGAAGATGAACGCGACCGATCGACGGCGGACCTCGACGAGCTCGTCCTCGCTCATCGCGCTGACCTCGTGGTCGTCGATGAAGACCTGGCCGGAGGTCGGCCGGTCCAGGCCGCCGAGAATGTTCAGCAGCGTCGTCTTGCCGCTGCCCGACCGGCCCCGCACCGCGACGAGCCGGCCGCCCTCCGCGGTCAGGCTGACGCCGCGGAGGGCGCGGATGATCGTGTCACCCGAGGGATAGTCGCGGACGACGTCGACCGCCCGCAGGATCGCGCGGGGCGGCTCGAAGGGGTGCGCCATCGGTCCGGCTTCCGCGGTCGTCATCGGCCGCCCTCCCGCTCCGTCACGGCCTCGGCGGCGCTCCGGCCTCCCTCAGCCGGGACGCCCGGGCCGGTCCGCGACGGCGAGACCGCCGTGTCCGGCCAGATCTCGACGTGGTCGCCCTCGAGCCGCAGGCGGACCCGGTCCTTGAGCCCCAGCGCGGCCACGTGGGCCTTCGGCAGCTGCAGGCGGCCCGCCCGGTCGAGAACGGCGAACTCCTCGCTGATCAGGGTGTGCTCGCCGGTGTCGGAGTACGAGCTGCGGCGGACCGTCTCGGTCGATGTTCGCCCGTCACGGATCGCGACCGTCCGCTGGACCTGCTCGGACACCAGCGGGTCGTGGGTCACGATCACGATCGTCGTCCCGAGCTGCTCGTTGACCTGCCGCAGCAGGCCGAAGATCTCGTGCGAGGTCGTCGTGTCGAGCTCGCCCGTCGGCTCGTCCGCGAACAGGACCTCCGGCTCGTTCGCGAGCGCGACCGCGATCGCGACCCGCTGCTGCTCGCCGCCGGACAGGCGCTCCGGCCGGTGGTCGAGGCGGTCCTTCAGGCCGACCAGCTCGAGGAGGAGCCGGGCGCGCTCGGTCCGCCTGGACCGCCCGTCGAGCGTCATCGGCAGCTCGACGTTCTCCTGCGCCGTCAGGTACGGCAGGAGGTTCCGGGCCGTCTGCTGCCAGATCATCCCGACGACCCGCCGCCGGTAGCGCGTCCGCTCGCGGCGGCCCATCTGGGAGAGATCGTGGCCGGCGACGACCGCGCGCCCGGCCGACGGCGTGTCCAGCCCGCCGAGGATGTTCAGGAGCGTCGACTTGCCGCTGCCCGAGGCGCCGACGATCGCGATCATCTCGCCGACGTTCACGACGAGGTCGAGGCCCTGGAGCGCCACGACCTCGAGGTCGGCGACCTTGTAGATCCGGACGAGCCCCTCGCAGACGATCTGCCGGCCGTCGCCGACCGCAGCCGGGCGCGGCCGGTTGGAGCCCGCGGTGGACGATCGGAGGAGCTCCTCGATCGAGGCGGCGCCGGCCGCTCCGGTCGCCCCGCCGGCGGGCAGGTCGATGACCTCGACCTCGCCGAACGCGCCCGCGTCGTCGGCCGGGCCGGCTCCCCGTCCCGTGCCCGCGCGTCCGTCCCGGTCGGCCATCAATCGACTCCTCCACGCAGGGCCGCGATCGGCGCGGCCCGCCGCTGTGTCCACGTCGCCAGGGCAATCCCGAGCGCCGCCACGGCCAGGACCGCGACGGCGATCCCCGCCAACTGTCGCGCATCCACGCTGAACGGCACGTCGACCCGCGACCCGATGAGGCCATCGAGGCCGAGCCCCGGCTCGACGAGCAGGAACACGCCGAGGCCCAGGGCGATCCCGGCGATCGCCGCCAGGACCACGGTCGGTCCGTGCTCGAGGATCGCGAGGCCGAGGCTCTCCCGCCGGGACAGGCCCATCGTCCGGAGCCGGGCGATCTCGCGGGCCCGGGCCGCGCCGGACAGGGCGAGGGCCGCGGCCACCGAGACCGCCGCGTACAGCCCGGCGATCAGGCCCGCGACGAGGATCCCGGCCTGGATGGCCGCGGTGACCGGCGAGCCGGTGAAGTCGCGCTGGAAGGCGAGGCGGCTGTCCACGATGCCGATCGGCGTCGCGGCGGTGACGGCGTTCCGGAGGTCCGTCTCGGCCGACTCGGGCGCGTCGACGAACATGATCGTCGGCCCGAGGAGAGCCTCGGGGTGGATGGCCTTGAGCTGCTCGCGGTTGACGATCGCGAAGAAGGACGTGGGATCGATCGTGGGGAAGGTCGCCCGGACGCCGACGACCCGGGCCTGGAACGGGTAGCCGTCGACCGCGATCGGGAAGGCGTCGCCGACGTGGATGCCGTCCGTACGGCTGTCGAGCGACTCCGAGACGATAATCGGGACGACGCCGTCGGCGGGCTTCGCGGCAAGCATCTCCGGCGGTGGCCCGAGATCGCCGGGTGAGCCGGCCGTGATCGACTCGTACTCGGGGAGGTCCACGGCGAGCAGCCGCGGTCGAAGGCGATGGTCGCCCATCGCGACGAGCGACTCGAAGACCGTGGAGGAGGCCCGAAGACCGGGCACCTGGGAGAGGTCCATCGTGGACGGCAGCGGACCGGTCAGCGCGCTGATCCGGTACGGTGCGCCGATCTCCTGCCAGGACGAAGCCGTGCTTGCCCGATCGAGGTGGACGAGGGCGGCGGTGGAGAACGCGCCGATCGAGGCGGCAAGCAGGAGGACCACGAGGACCGCGGTCGTCGTCCCGCCCGACGCCGCGTGGCGGAGGGCGAGGACCGGGACCAGGCCGCGGCCGCGCGCGGCGACCCGGCCGAGGGCGCGGAGCGGGATCGGGGCGAGTCGGACCAGGATCAGCCCGGCCGCGACGCCGACGAGGACCGGCACGGCGGCGATCAGCGGGTCGGCGGCGGCGAGCGCCGTCGCGCTGCTGGTGCCGCGGATCCCCCGTTCGCGGAGCAGCCAGGCGGCGCCGACCGCCAGGACGATCACGAGCCCGTCGAGGACGAGACGCCGGATCGACGGGCCGCGCGGGACGTCCTCCTCTTCGCGGGTCGCGGCGCCGACCCCGCGCAGGGCCGAGAGGGCCGTGACGAGGACGATGCCGACCGCGAGGACGCCGACGGTGACGGCGGCGATCAGCGCGGGGCCGTCGTTCGCCGCCGGCACGAGGGCGATCGCAAGAATCGCGGCGACCAGCACCGCGGGCGTGACGATCACGAGCGCCTCGAGGAGGACCGCCCGCGTCATCTGGCCGAGCGTCGCACCACGCCCGCGCACGAGCGCGAGGGCCGGCCGTCGTCGCCGGGCGGCCAGCATCGCGACGAGGCCGAGGGCGGCGATCGCGACGGCCGCCGGCCCGAGCGCGACCACGGTCAGGATCGCCGTCGCCGACGCCCACCGGGCCTGGTGCGCGGCGAGCAGGTCGAGGAGCCCGGTCCGCATCGCGACGCCGCTCAGCACGCCGCTGCCGGTCTGGGCCTGGGGATACGTCGACTCGAGCCGCCGGACGTCCTGGATCGTCGCGCCAAGGCTCGCGGCGGTGAGTCGCGTCGCGTCGACGAAGTGGCGCCACGCGTAGCGGATCGGGACGTTGAAGTCGATGCTGACGCTGACGAGCGGCGCGTACGCGGCGACGGGCAGGAGGGCGCCGATGTCGAGCAGGCGCGTGTCGCCGCCGAGCGTCCGGATCCCGACGTGGTTGATCGTCTGGTCGTTCGACCAGAACGGATCGTCCGCGTCGGCGACGTCGTAGATGCCGTCGATCCGGAGCGCCACGACGCCCACGGCCCGGCCCACGAGCGAGTCGCGCTGGTCGAGCGACAGGACGTACGTGCTCCCGACGGACGCGCCGAGGGTCTTCGCGGACTCGCTCGAGATCGCGGCGGGGACGATCGGCACCTGGATCGGCTTCGTCGGCTGGTCGTCGGCGAAGACCGTGAACCGCCGGAACTCCTCGGGCAGGGCGGTCGTGGCCGTCGTCGGCTGGGGCTCGCCGCCGGCGACGTACCGGATCCGGGTCTCCGCGCCGGGCTGGATGCGGAACCGGACGAACGTTGGATCGTTCGTCGGGTTGCGGACCTGGAAGCGGGCGCTGTCGACGACCGTCGAGCGGCTCCCGAACAGGCTCGAGACGGAGTCCGGGATCGGCGCGTCCAGGCGGTCCCCTTCCTCCTCGACGAGCTTGAGCGGATCCGTCGGATCGGCCGGGAATGCGAGCTCCTCGAACAGGGTCACGTCTCGCCGGATCGGATCGGCGGTGGCGACGACCTGGTGGAGCGCATCGTCGCCGATCCGGTCCAGGATCCGCGGCGCGAGCCCGGCCACCGTCGCCGTCACGAGGACGAGCAGGCCCAGGGCGATCGCCGGCACGCGGTCGTCGCGGAGGCGGCGGAGGGCGACGAGGACGCTCGACACCTCAGCTCTCCCGCGCCCGCAGGACGCCGCTGATCCGGACGTCCGGCAGCTGCCGGCGGGCGAGGATCGGGGCGAGGATGAACAGGGCGATCGCGCCGAGGTAGACCGGCAGGAGGACGTCCCACGGCATCACGACGACCGGCGGCGGGACCGGAGCGGCGCCGGACCGGGTGAGGGTCGTGAACGGCAGGACGAGCCAGGCGAGGACGGCGCCGAGCAGGGCGCCGGCGACCAGGCCGACCACGAGCAGGAAGATGCTCTCGATCGAGAGCCACCACGAGAGCTGGCGGGTCGAGAGGCCGAGCGCGCGTAGGAGGGCGAACTCGCCGAGGCGCTCGCTCGCCGACACCGTCGAGGTGACGAGGAACCCGATGGCGGCGAACACCATCGCCGCCACGGACCCGAGCGCCAGGATCCCGATGAGCCCGAGCGGCACCGGGTCGGTGGTCAGGCTCCGGGTCAGCTCCTCCCGCCCGACGGCCCGGGCGACGTCCATGCCGCTCGCCCGGAGCGCCGTCAGGACGGGCCCCTCGGCGCCGGGGCGGGTGCGGATCCACCACTCGCTCGCCGGGGAGACGCGTCCGGTCGAGCCGAACCGGGCCAGGTCCACGGTCGCGAGGTCGCCGTAGAGGATCGGCTTCGTGGGGTCGAACGGCGCCAGCCCGGGCGTGCTGCCGACGATCCGCAGGCCGATCGTCCGGCCGGTGCTGGAGACCTGGACGGTGTCGCCGACCGCGAGACCGCTCGTGGCCAGGAACGCGTCGGAGGCGACGACCGGGATCGCTTCGGGCTCCGGGCCGGCGTTCGCGCCCGCGCCCGCGGCCAGGCGGAAGCGGGTGCCGCCATTGGCTCCGAGGAACGATGGCGCGCCGGCCGACACGGCGACCCGGTTCGGCTGGCCGGCGCTCGTCGGGTAGGCCGCGGGCTCGCCGTCGTCCGTCCGATCCCAGTGCCAGCCCGGGGTCGCACCCGAGACATCGACCGGCGTCCAGGATCCGTCGCCGGTCCCCGCCGGCGTCGTCTCGACGCGGACGAGGTCCGCGGTGCCGCCGATCGGGTCGAAGCTCGGGGGCGCGATCGTGACCTCGATCGCCTCGATCGCTAGCGGTCCGCCCGGCAGGAGGCCCGCCGCCCTCGGGTCGCCGAGCTCCACGACGAGCCGCTGGCCGGCGCCGACGAGCGAGCCCTCCGCGGCGGCGGTGCGGATCAGCCGCCCGTCACCGTCGCGCAGGACGAGATCGACGGAGAGGCCCGGCGTGCCCGGCGAGATCGGCATCGCGCCTTCCTCGTCCGAGGTGCCCTCGCCGCCGTTCTGGCCCAGCATCTCGAAGTCGGCGTCGACGGTCACGGCGACGCGCCGGGTCCCGTCCGGCAGCGCGACGACCGGCACGGCCGAACGCGCCGCAACGATCGGCGCGAGCGTGGTCGCCGGCGGCTCGCCCGCCGTCCCCTCGGCCGGCGCGGTCGCGATCGACCCGACCGCCTCGGGATCGAGGCCGACGAGCGTGCCCTCCCGGATGGCCCGGCCCACGGAGAAGGGGACGTCGATCACGGGCGTGGCGGCCGCCACCCCTTGGATCGCCCGGTAGACGGGCCCGGCCGCCCAGGCGGGCAGGGTCGGGTAGTCGGCGCCGGTGGCCCGGACGTCCGCGACCGCCTGCCAGGCGGCCTGGTCGCGCTGGGAGCGGAGCCAGGTCGCGGCGTGCGACGCGGCCAGCGTCCCGAGGGCGGTGGCGAGGATCAGGAGCAGCGCCGCCCGGCTGTAGCGGAGCGGCCGGCGGGCCAGCTGGCGACCGCCCAGCGCGCCGACGAGCCCACGGCCTCGCACGAGGACCCGCTCGAGGAGCTCGGCCACCCGCGGGACGACTCGCAGAGCAAGAACCGCGCCGGCGATCAGCCCGATCGCGGGTGCCGCGACCAGCAGCGGGTCGAGCCCGAGCGTGCCCCGGGCGTTGACCGTCAGCGGCGCGCCGTACAGGCGGAGCTGCCAGAGGGCGATCGCGGCGACGGCAAGGAGCGCGAGGTCCAGGCCGAGCCGCTGCGGGAGCGAGGCCGTCGAGGGGCGGGCGTCGGCGGCCCGGGCGCCGGCCGGGCTCGCGGCAACGGACAGGGTCGGAAGCGTCAGGACGACGACGGCGGCGGCGGCGGCGAGCACCGAGACGGCGATTGCCCGGGTGCTCACCTCGGCGTCGCCGAGCAAACCGAGCCCGGCGGTCGGGCCGATCGATCCGAGCAGGCCGACGATCCCTACGGCCAGGAACGGCGCGGCGATCGCCGCCGGCACGGCGAGGATCACCGCCTCCAGGAGCGCCATCCGGGTCAGATGGCTCGAGGTCGCGCCGCGGGACCGGAGCAGGGCGATCTCGGACCGGCGCCGCTCGACGAGCAGCCCGGCGACGAGGAGGACGGCGTAGCCGGCGAGGATCGCGAACTGGATCGTCAGGAGGATGACCCCGCTCCGGCTGACGAGGACGTTCCGGCCGATCGTGTCGAGCGACGCCGGGAGCGTGGTCGTGAGCCGCGGCGTGGTCCCGGCCGGAACCACCTGTGCCAGCCGGGCGGGCAACCCCGAGACGCCGGCCGAGAGCTCGTCGACCTCGTCCACCTGGAGCGCCGAGACGTATGGCAGGCCGCGCCACTCCATGTCGATCCGGGGCCGGCCGGGGAGCCCCAGGAGATCGGCCTCGCGGATCACGAGCGGACCGCGGGTCGTGAACGAGCCGCCCGTCGTCACCCCGGTCGTCTCGAGCGGATCGCCGCGTGACCAGGCCGCGTCCGGGTCCGCACGCCAGATCCCGACGACCACCGCGTCGACCCGGGCGCTCGGATCCTGGCGGCTCACGGCCGCCAGCTCGTCGCCGACGCGCAGGTCGAGCGCCTTCGCCGCCAGGTCGGACAGTGTCGCCTGGATGGGCTCGGCCCCGGCCGTCGGCCAGGTGCCGTCGAGCAGCGTCGCCTGGTCCTCGAGACCGTCCAGGCTCTCGAAGACCGTGAGGTCGGTGACCTGGTCGGCCGGCGTGGCGACGTTGGCGAAGCTGCCGGTGCGGGCCTCCCGGAGGATCGCTCCGCCGGTTGCCGTCATCGCCCGCGCCAGCTCCGGCCGGACGATCGCGTCCAGCGCGTCGACCTGGTCCGGGTTCGCGGCCATCCCGACGACCACGCTTCGGGCCGACGGCGGCCCGTCGAGCATCGCCCGGTGGAGCCCGCCCGCCGCGACGGCATCGCCATAGACGACGCCGGTCGCCAGCAGGGTCGTCGCACAGATCAGCAGCAGGAGGGCCGCGAGGACCACTGGCCAATCGGCGAGGCTGCGCTGGACGACCGCGCCTGCCAGCCCGGTCCGGGGGGTCACGTCCGCTGAGGTCTCCCGCTCGCGTCAGACGTCGATCATGACGAGATACACCACCCGCCGCGGCACGGTTCACGCATCGGCCGGCGGGCTCGGAGGGTAGCGCATGCGGTGGCTCCGGCCCTCCGCCTCGCTGCGGACCCGTCCCGCGGCACCGGCATCGTTCCGGGACGCACCCTCATCTGCGCCTGGGGCGCATTCGCCCCGGTCCGGTGACGGGAAGGTGCGGAATCGATGCCAGACTCGATCCAACGCTCCTCCCATGCACGTTCGGCCGGGTCCGGCGCGGGCGTCGTCCCCCGGATCCCGCCGACCACACGCGAAACGGCCGGCGGGTCAAGCCCGCCGGCCGTTCGATGGAGCGGAGATCCCGGAAGGTCAGCTCACGCGCGCGACCGCGAACGGGTTCTGGAGTGGATGGTGGTTGCGACGGCCGATCCAGATCCGGCCGATCGGCAGCTTCGCGGCGCCCATCGAGCCGGCGAACGTGACCCGCCGGGCGCAGTCGGTCCGGAAGTTCAGCCCGTCGATCCGGCCGTAGTTCGTGAACCGGTAGGTCAGGGTCTTGTGATCGGCGCTCAGCGCGATGAAGTCGCCGCCCTCGAGCTTGACCGCCCGCGCGGAGGTGATCGCCGCGCTCGACACGATCCGGCCGCTGAAGACGACCCGGCTCGTGCCCCGGTGGGTGACCCGCAGGTGCCAGCCCGTCGCGTCGTGCCAGACGTAGTCGCCGGCCGAGCCGCCCGCGTGCCACAGCGTCGGCACGCCCTGGACCGAGGCCGGCCAATGGCCGTCCGTGCAGGCGGCCGCGGCCGTTGCGGCGGCGGCGGTCGTGGGCCCCGGCGAGGCGGCGAAGGCGGTGGCGGGGGCGACGAGGGCGGCGCCGAGGGCCAGCAGGCCGACGAGGCTCCCGAGCAGCGGGCGTCGGAATGTCATCGGGCGTCTCCGGATGCGGACGTTGGACGGTGGCACCGTGGCCGCGGTGCGTACGACCCGCCGCCGTCGAACGTCAGGAGCGCGTAAGACCGCCACCGAACCGCAACCGCCGATCCGCCACGCGTCGGGCGCTCGATCGGTATCCTTCACGCGTCCCGCGGACGGACATCGCTCCGTCGATCAACGCATGTCAGGTGGTGCCCATGAAGGTCGGCGTCGCCAAGGAGACCGCGCCCGGCGAGCGGCGCGTCGCCCTGGTACCCGAAGCGCTCGGCAAGCTCACGGCGGCCGGGCTGGAGATCCTCGTCGAGACCGGAGCCGGCGCCGGCTCCGCCCTCCCCGATTCCGCGTTCACCGACGCCGGTGCGAAGGTCGTCTCCACCGACGACCTGTACGCCCAGTCGGACGTCGTCCTCCGCGTCCAGAAGCCGAGCGCCAACGAGGCCGGCCGGCTGCGGAAGGGCCAGGCGGTCCTCGGGCTGCTCCAGCCGCTCATCGACCCCCAGGGTGCGAAGACCCTCGCCGACGCGGGCGTGACCGCGATCAGCCTCGACGCGATCCCCCGCACGCTGAGCCGGGCCCAGACGATGGACGCCCTGAGCTCGCAGGCGAACGTCGGCGGCTACAAGGCCGTCCTGATCGCGGCGAACGCCTATCCCCGCTACTTCCCGCTGCTGACGACCGCCGCGGGCACGGCCAAGCCGGCCAACGTCCTGATCCTCGGCATCGGCGTCGCCGGGCTTCAGGCGATCGGCACGGCGCGGCGGCTCGGGGCGATCGTCCACGCCTACGACGTCCGCCCCGAGACGCGCGAGCAGGCCGAAAGCCTCGGCGCGAAGTTCGTGAAGCTCAAGACCCAGATCGACGCGACCGGCGCCGGCGGCTATGCCCGCGAGCTCACCGCCGAGGAGCGGGCCGCCCAGCAGGCCGAGCTCAACGAGGCGATCGGCGGGATGGACGTCGTGATCACGACCGCGCAGGTGCCGGGCCGCAAGCCGCCGGTCCTCGTCACGGCCGCGGCGGTCGAGAAGATGAAGCCCGGCTCGATCATCGTCGACATGGCCGCGTCCGCCCTCGGCGGCAACTGCGAGCTGTCGAAAGTCGGCGAGACCGTCGTGACTCCGAACGGCGTCACGATCATCGCGCCGGACAACCTGCCCGCCTCGATGCCCGCCGGCGCCTCGGCCTTCTATGCCCGCAACATCTCGGCGCTGCTGCTCGGGATGGTGAAGGACGGCGCCCTGAACCTCGATTTCGAGGACGAGGTGACGAAAGCCACGGTCATCACGAAGGACGGCGCCGTCGTCAGCGAGCCCGTCGCCAAGCTGCTCAACCCCGGAGGCGCCGCGTGATCCCGCAGGACATCCTGGACCTGCTGAACAACCTGACCATCTTCGTCCTCGCGATCCTTGTCGGCTTCGCGGTCATCAGCAAGGTCCCCGCGACGCTCCACACGCCGCTGATGTCGGGCGCGAACTCGATCCACGGCATCGTCCTCGTCGGCGCCATGCTCATCGCGGCCGAGGTCGACGACGTCGCCGGCTACCTGCTCGCCCTCGTGGCGGTCGCCTTCGCGACGATGAACGTCGTCGGCGGCTATGTCGTCACCGACCGGATGCTCCAGATGTTCCGGAAGAAGCCTGCGGCTCCGAAGCCCGCCGAGACGGACGCGGAGGCGAGCGCGTAACCCATGGACACCCTCGGAGTCATCGAAGTCCTCGTCCGTGTCGCCTGGCTGGCGGGAGCGGTCTGCTTCGTCCTCGGCCTCGTCCGGATGAACTCGCCCGCCACGGCCCGGAACGGCAACCTCCTCTCGGCGGCCGGCATGGCCGTGGCGATCGGCGCCACCGCGATCCTGATCCTTGCCCGGCAGCTCCTCGGCGACGGGTTCGCCGTGACGGGCTGGGTGATCATCGTGATCGGCGTCGCGATCGGCGGCGGGCTCGGCCTCTACGCCGCACGCACCGTGAAGATGACCGCGATGCCGCAGCTGGTGTCGCTCTTCAACGCGGTCGGCGGCGGCGCGGCGGCCCTGATCGCGATCGAGGACTACCTGCGGCTGTCGGAGGCGGGCGCCTCGGTCCCGCTCGACACGAACATCTTCATCGTCCTCGACATCATCATCGGCTCCATCACCTTCAGCGGGTCGGTCATCGCCTCCGGCAAGCTCCAGGGGATCGTCCCCGGCAAGCCGATCCTGATCCCGGGCGGCCGGCTCGTGACCGCGGCGCTGGCGCTCGTCACCGTGGTGGCAGCGATCTTCCTGTTCGCGACCGGGAGCCCGAACGTCGCGGTGATGGTCGTGATCCTCG
>DATBGP010000355.1:0-4883 GCA_036557925.1 Candidatus Limnocylindrales bacterium
TCGCGGGCTCCGCAATGTGGACAGCGCATCGAGGCTCCTGGGCAGGTGCACCACAACTGCTTGTGGTGTCGCCGGATGATACCACTACATGATGGGTCTTCGGACGGTCACGGCGCATCCGCCGGCGGCGATCGGTCAAGCGTTGCGGCGCTCGAATTCGCCCCGGCCACCCGTCGATCCGACGGCCGCCGCCTGGGCCACCTGGTGGGCGATCGCCTCCCGCGCGTGGAGGACGTTCAGGTAGCCGCGCTTGATGGAGGTCTGCGCCTCGACCTCGCGCCCACCCGATCGGGCCGACGCCTGGATGGATCGCCCGTGCTCGATCATCTCGAGAGCCCGACCGGCCCGCTCCAGCTCGCCGACGATCTCGTCGCGGATCCGCGTCCCGTCGGTCGGCGGATGGAGCGCCCGAGCCTCCTCGGCGTACCTGCCGACCGCGTCGAGCGACGCGGTGATGTCGTCGCCGAGCGCCTCCGCATCGAGCTGGCCGCGGCGGAGCGAGTCGACCCGCACGCAGATCTCGCCGAGCGACGTCTCGATCCGGCCGCCGAGGTCGCCGATCTGCCGCCGGAACCGCTCGACATCACGGGTCGCGGCGATGAACCGACCGGCTCGGCGAAGGACCAGCCCGAACAGGGCGAGCAGGATCAGGAACGCCAGAAGCGGCAGGACGAGGAGAGGCTGCAGGCCGTCCGTCGCGCCGCTCCCCGCCCGCCCGCCTCAGCCGGCTCGTTCGCGGAGCGCGGCGAGGATCGCCGGGGCGACCTCGAACAGGTCGCCGATGACCACGAGGTCGGCGAACTCCGCGATCGGCGCGTCCGGATCGCGGTTCACGGCGACGATCGTCTCGGCGGTCTGCATCCCCACCTTGTGCTGGATCGCCCCGGAGATCCCCAGGGCGAGGTACAGGCTCGGCTTCACGATCTTGCCCGTCTGGCCGATCTGCTGGGCGTACGGGATCCAGCCCGCGTCCACGGCCGCCCGGGTCGCGCCGACGGCCCCGCCGAGGGCCTCGGCGAGCTCCTGGACGACCCGGAACCCCTCGGGTCCCCCGACGCCGCGACCGCCCGAAACGATCACGCGGGCTTCCTCGATCGGCGCGGCGGCCGTCTCGGCCGCGACGCGTTCGACGATCGGCACGAGCGGCAGGCCGAGATCGCCCTCGACCGACGTCGGCTCGACGGTGCCACCGGACGCGGCGGCCGCGGCGGTCACGACGTTCGGCCGGACCGTCACGATGCCGTGATCGCCGGTGAACCGGCTCGTCGTGTTGAGCTTGCCGCCGAAGACGCTCATCTCGACGACCGGCCCGTCCTCCCACCGGACCGCGGTCGCGTTCACGAGCACGCCCCAGCCGGTCAGCGCGGACACGACACCGGCGACATCCCGACCCTCCGGACCGGCACCGGCGAACAGGTAGCCCGGCCGCTCCCGCTCGACCAGCGCGGCGATCCGCTGCCCGACGATCGCGGCGGCGGCGTGGTCCGCCGTGGCCGGCTCCGCGACGGTCAGGACGCGGGGGAGGTAGCGCGCCAGCTCGTCCGCGGCGTTGCCCGGGTCCGCGGCGACGACGATCCCCACGACCTCCCGCCCGGACGCCCCGCCGAGGGACCGGGCGAGCGTCGCGACCTCCGTGCTGATCCGGGCGAGGCTGCCGTCGCCGGTGGTCTCGCCGTGGACCCAGATCGCGCCGGGGGCCTCGGGCGCCATCAGATGATCCTCCGCTCGGCGAGGAACGCGACGACCTGACGCGCCGCCTCGTCCGCCGGCTCCCGGATGACGCGGGTCGCGGCGCGGGGCGGCGGCGCCTCGGCGGCGACGACCTCGTTGCTCGCGGCAGCGCCGCCGAGGCCGTCGGTCGCGCCGCCGGCGACGTCCGCCAGCGTCCGCGTCTGGATCGTTTTCGATCGGGCGGCCATGATCCCCTTCAGCGACGGGTAGCGCGGCTCGCCGAGCGCCTGGGTCGCGACGACGAGCGCCGGCATCGGCGCCTCGAGGACGTCGTAGCCGGTCGGGCTGATCCGGTGGACGCGGACGCGGCCCGCCGCGGGGTCCGGCTCGATCTTCGCCGCATAGGACACGTACGGCAGCCCGAGGAGCGTCGCCACGCCGGCCGGCACCACGCCCGCGCCCCCGTCGGAGGTGTCGGCGCCGGCGAGGAGGAGGTCGAACTCGAGCCCCCGCAGCTCGTCGGCGAGCACCCGGGCGGTCGAGACGGTGTCCGAGCCGCCCAGCGCGTCGTCGGTGATCAGCGTGCCGCTCGACGCGCCCATCGCGAGGGCCTTGCGGAGCGTCTCCGGGGCCGCCGAGCCGGCCATCGTGACGAGCGTCACCTCGCCGCCGTGGGCCTCGGTGAGCTTCAGCCCCGCCTCGAGCGCGTACTCGTCGTTCGCGTTCACGACGGCCGGCGTCGCCGCGCGATCGAGGCGCCAGTCGGCCGGGCGAAGGCGTTCACCGCCGGACGCGGTGTCCGGGACGGGCTTCACGAGGACGACGATTCGCACGGGCGGGCGTTCTCCGTTCGACGGTCGCGGTGGGCTGGCGCTCGTCAGCGCGAACCCGTCAGGGCCCGGGCGATGACCAGCCGTTGGATCTGCTGGGTTCCCTCGTAGAGCTGGGTGATCTTGGCGTCGCGCATCATCCGCTCGACCGGGAACTCGTCGACGTAGCCGTACCCGCCAAGCACCTGCACGGCATCCGTCGTCACCCGCATCGCGGTGTCGCCGGCGACGAGTTTACACATCGCCGACCAGCGCCCGGCGTCCGGCGCCCCGGCCTCGATCTCCGCGCAGGCCTTGTAGAGGAGCTGGCGGGCGGCCTCGGTCTGGGCGTCCATGTCGGCGAGCATCGCACCGATCATCTGGAACTCCGCGATCGGCCGGCCGAATTGCTTCCGGTCGCGGGCGTAGCCGGCCGCCACCTCGAGCGCGCCCTGGGCGATGCCGACCGCCTGGGCCGCGATCCCGGGCCGACTGCGCTCGAACGTTCGCATCGCGAGCTCGAACCCCTGCCCCACCTCGCCGATGCGGTTCGCGTCCGGGACGCGGACGCCGCGGAAGCTCAGCTCGGCCGTCGGCGAGCCCCGGATCCCCATCTTGTGCTCGATCCGTTCGACGGCGAACCCGGGCGCGTCCTTCTCCACGATGAAGCAGCTCAGGCGCTGGCGGCGCGGCGTGTCGTCGTCCTCGGCCGTGACGGCGAACACCGTGAGCAGGTCGGCGACGCTGCCCTGGCTGATGAACCGCTTCGAGCCGTCGATCAGCCAATCGCCGGTCGCCGCGTCGCGGCGGGCGCGGGTCCGGGCGGCGGCCACGTCGCTCCCGGCCTCGGCCTCGGTGAGGGCGAACGCGACGAGCGTGCGACCGGCGGCGAGGTCCGGGAGCCAGCGCGCCTGCTGCTCCTCGGTGCCGGCGAGGAGCAACGGGAGCGAGGCGAGCTCCTGGACCGCGAGGATGAGGCCGCTCGTCGCGCAGACGCGGCTGATCTGCTCGATCGCGACGCAGACGGTGAGGAGGTCGCCGCCCAGCCCGCCATGGGCCTCGGGGAACGGCAGCGCGAGGACGTCGTGGGAGGCGAGCAGCTCCTTCACGTCCCAGGGAAACTCGGCGGTCCGGTCGATCTCGGCGGCCCGCGGAGCAATCTGCTCGTCGGCAAGGATGCGGACCGCGTCGCGAAGGGCGGCCTGGTCCTCGGTGAGGCGGTAGGTCGGGGTCGCGGTCGCCATCCCGGCGATCCTAGCAGCGCTTCGGACGGCGCCCGCGGTCGGCGCCCGATCGCTATCGTTTCAGGAACGCGACGAGCCCGCCCGGGGGCGCGCTCCAGTCGCGGAGGATCCGCGATGACCGTCGAACAGGGGCTGCTCCTGCTCATCGCCGCCGCGGCGGTCGGCGTGGTCGCGATGATCTTCGTGCTCCGTCGTCAGCGCCGGGAGCGCGAAGCGATCCAGGAGAGCCGGTTCGCCACCTCGACCGAAGGCGAGAAGCGCTGCCCGTACTGCGGGATGTTCAACCTCTGGACCGCCCGCGACTGCGTCAGCTGCCACCGGAAGCTCCCCGGCTGACGCCGGCGTCCGAGTCGGCGTCACCCTCGGCCCCGACCCGAGTCGGCGTCCCAGCGGCCCGCCGCGCTCGCGGCGACGTCCTCGGTCTGGATGCGCCCCATTCCCTTCCAACCGAACGGGACTCGGAGTTCGGGGCACGGTGGCCGAGATCGCGGTGCGTTCTGTCCGAACCACGCTCGGCGGCGGATCCGATGACCACGCCCAGTGAGGCCTTCCACGACATCTGGACCGTCAACTCGCTGTCGGACTCGCGATCCTGTTCGGCCCAGCGGGAATACCTGGCGTCTGAACGTCAGAGCAGTCCAGCCTTCCTGAGGGCGGCGGCCGCCTCCGCGTAGCCACGGTGGCGTGGTCGCAGCGAATGCTGGAGCGCCTCCTCCAGCCCGACGAACTTCCGCTGTCGACCCGTCGCCGAGGGGTCCAGGAGGACGAACTCACTGGTAGCTCCGGAAGGTGGCGGAACGCCGCGAAGCCAGCCCTCGAACCCGCTGGGAGCGTCCGGACAGGTCGCCCGGAAGCTGGCGGATCGCAGTCGGACGCTGTGCAGCAGCTCCGCGGACCAGAGCCCGGCGAGCACATGCGTTTCGCTCGCGAAGCCACCGCGCAGCCCGAGTCGGGACGCGAGCACCGACGCCAGATAGCGGCGTTTCGTGTTGTACGAGCCGATCGCCTCCTGAAGGTTCGGGAAACGGGTCCGGTTTTCGACGTGAAGGAGGGCGCGCCGTCCGAGATCCCACGCGACGACATCCCCTCGGCCGGCGAACTGGTAATGCTGAAACGGCTCGTCAATCGCGACGCCGAAGCCGCGGTTCGACAGTGGAGC
>DATBGP010000356.1:0-1930 GCA_036557925.1 Candidatus Limnocylindrales bacterium
TCATCGTCGCCCAGATACCCCGAGACCCCATGTGTGTTACCTCCCGATCCCCGAGATCGATGTCGCTCGGATAAGAGCTCCCGAATCAGTGCTCCGGAACCTTCAACCGGGACGGCGAGTACTACGGCCTCCCCCGGCGGCCGGTACCTCTGGATCCCTCTGTGACGGTCCCCTGCCCAATGAATCCGGCGCATCGTACGCCGACTTCGCGGAAGAACGTACTAGATGAAAGTCCCTATTTCCCACCCCAAGGCCACTCGTTCCCACCTAACCGAACATCGGGTGACGGCCGATTTCGGTGCTTCGAGTCACCGAGGCACTGGGACCGTCGGGAGGATAGCCGATCGGCGATCCGCGGCGCCTCCGTTGTTTCGACTAGTACGTCCGTACTACCCGAGGGACGCGCAGCAGGCCCCGGCGGGTAGCATTGGCGGCCCATGACGACGACTTCGAGCACGGCCGATCCGGGCCTGGCCGGCGGCGACATCCCGCCGACGGTTCGCGCGCGGGCCCGCGAGGCGATCCGGCGGGCGTGGGTCGCGGCGGTCGAGGCCGGCACCCTCCCGCCCGTGCCCGACGACCAGGTGCCGCCCGCGGTCGACATCGAGCGGCCGGCCAAGGCCGAGCACGGCGATCTCGCCACGAACCTGGCGATGAAGCTTGCCCGGCCCCTCCGTCGCCCGCCGATGGCGATCGCCGAGGCCCTGGTGTCCGCCCTCGCCACGTCGGCCTCGGACCCGGCGAGCCCGGTCGCATCGGCGACGGCGGCGGCCCCCGGCTTCATCAACCTCCAGCTTGCGGACCGGGCCCTCGAGGAGACGGTCGACGGCATCCTCGCGGCGCCGGGCTCGTGGGGCCGCGTCGCCCCGATCCGGCCCCGCTCGGTCAACGTCGAGTTCGTCTCGGCCAACCCGACCGGGCCGCTCACGATCGGCAACGCCCGCGGGGCGTTCATCGGCGACCTGCTCTGCCGGATCCTCGACGCCGGGGGCCAGCGTGTCACGCGCGAGTACTACTTCAACGATTCGGGCGGCCAGATCGACAAGCTGGGGGCGTCGGTGCTGGCGCTGCGCCGGGGCGAGGCGGTGCCCGACGACGGCTACCACGGGGGCTACGTCGACGACCTCGCGGCCTCGGTCCCGGACGACGTCTGGGCCGAGGCGGCCGCGGATGGCGCCGACGGCGCGGCGGTGCTCGGCCATTGGGCCGCGGGCCGCGTCCGCGAGGGGATCGAGGCGAGCCTCGAGCGGCTCGGGGTCCACTTCGACGTCTGGAAGAGTGAGGGCTCGCTCCACGCCGAGGGCTGGGTGGAGCGGGCGATCGATCGCCTCCGGGCGGGCGGCCACGTCTACGAGCAGGACGGCGCGCTGTGGTTCCGCTCCACCGCGTTCGGCGACGACAAGGACCGGGTCATCATCCGCTCGAACGGCGAGCCGACGTACTTCGCCGCGGACATCGGCTACGTCACCGAGAAGCTCGGCCGCGGCTTCGACCACCTCATCTACATCTGGGGCGCCGACCACCACGGGACGGTGGCCCGGCTGCGGAACGCCGCGGTGGCGATGGGCTACGACAAGGACGCGGTCCAGGTCCTGCTCTACGCCTGGGTCCGGTTCGTCCGCGACGGCGTCGAGGTCTCGATGTCGAAGCGGGCCGGCGAGTTCGTCACGCTCGACGAGCTGCTCGAGGAAGTCGGCGTCGACGCCGCCCGCTGGTCGTTCGCCTCACGCGCGGCCACGACCGAGATCGACTTCGACATCGAGCTGGCCAAGAAGCAGTCCGCGGAGAACCCGGTCTACTACGTCCAGTACGCCCACGCCCGGATCGCCTCGATCCTGCGGAAGGCGGCCGATGCGGGCCTCGCACCGGCGACGACCGTCGCGGGCCATCTCGAGGGCGAGCCGGAGGCGGCGCTGGCGCGGGTGGTCGT
>DATBGP010000357.1:0-9696 GCA_036557925.1 Candidatus Limnocylindrales bacterium
ATCCGGACGGTGAAGCCGATGGTCGAGAGCGCGTCCGTCTCCGCCTGAGGGTTCGCCGCCGATGCCGACGCTCTCCTTTCCCGCGCTCCGCGACGAGGTCTGCCGGGCGAACCGCGACCTGGCCTCGGCCGGGCTCGTCGCGCTGGCGTTCGGCAATGCCAGCGGGGTGGACCGGGCGGCCGGCGTGATGCTGATCAAACCGAGCGGGATCGCCTGCGACGCGGTCCGCCCGGAGCAGCTGGTCGCCGTGCGGCTCGCGGACGGCGACGTGGTCGAGGGCGCGCTCCGACCGTCGTCGGACACGCCGACGCACCTGGAGCTCTATCGCCGCTACGCCGCGATCGGCGGCGTCGTCCACACCCACTCGACGGAGGCGGCGGCCTTCGCCCAGGCGCGCCTCGACATTCCCTGTCTCGGCACCACCCACGCCGACCACTTCTGCGGGCCGGTGCCGGTCACCCGGCCGCTGACCGACGCCGAGATCGACGGCGACTACGAGCGCGAGACCGGAGTCGTGATCGCCGAGACGCTCGACGATCGCGGGTACGGCGAGGATCCGCTCGCGATGCCCGCCGTCCTCGTGGCGGGGCACGGGCCGTTCGCCTGGGGGTCGAACGCGGTCGAGGCGGCGCGGAACGCGACGGCGGTGGAGCTCGTCGCGGGGATCGCGCGACGGACGCTCGCGCTGGCCGCGGACGCGCCCGCCCTGTCCGAGCGGCTCCGGACCAGGCACTTCTCGCGCAAGCACGGGCCCGCCGCCTACTACGGCCAGCCGCGCGATCCCGGCCCTCCGGGCGGGGCGAGCGAGGACGCGTGACCGAAGCGGGCGTCGATCGGCCGGCCGCCATCGAGGGCAGGAAGGTCGCGACCGCCCGGCTCCACGGCGCAGGCGACGTCCGGGTCTCCGATGAGTCGCCGAGGCGGCCGGCTCCCGGCGAGGCCCGCCTGCACGTCACCGCGGTGGGCCTCTGCGGCTCGGACCTCCACTGGTTCGAGGACGGCGCGATCGGCGAGGCCCGGCTGGACCACCCGCTCGTCCTCGGCCACGAGTTCGCCGGCCGCCTCGACGACGGGACGCTCGTCGCCGGCGACCCGTGCATCCCGTGCGGGTCGTGCGGTCCGTGCCGCGCCGGCCGCGAGCATCTCTGCGTCGCGACGCGGTTCGCCGGCCACAGCACGACCGACGGCGCCCTGCGCTCCGAGCTGTGGTGGCCAGCCCACCTCCTGCGGCCAGTCCCGGAGTCCGTCGGCGAGGACGCCGCGGCCCTGCTCGAGCCGCTCGGCGTGGCGCTGCACGCGGTGGACCTCGCTGACGTGCCGCGCGGGACGAGCGCGGCGGTCATCGGCTGCGGCCCGATCGGGCTGCTGACGATCCAGGTCCTGCGGCTCAGCGGCGTCGAGCCCATCCTCGCGACCGATCCACTTCCCCACCGGATGGCGGCCGCCGTGGCGCTCGGGGCGCGGGACGCGACCGCGATGGGCGTCGCGGCCTCCGTCGACCGGCCCGGCGGTTGGGACGGCGTCGACGTCGCGTTCGAGGCTGCCGGGACGGATCAGGCGGTCGCCGCCGCCCTCGCGACCGCCCGACCGGGCGGGACGGTCGTCCTGGCCGGCATTCCGGGGTCGGACCTCACGACGTTCCGGGCGAGCACGGCCCGCCGGAAGGAGCTGACGCTGCAGGCGAGCCGCCGGATGCGCGCGGCGGACCTCGACCGGGCGATCGCGCTCGCGGCGGACGGGCGGGTCGAGCTCGCCGGGCTGATCACCCACCGCTTCCCGCTCGAGGCGGCGCCAGCGGCGTTTGCCGCCCTGGCGGGCCGCGAAGGCATCAAGGTCCTCGTCGAGCCCTGAGCGCGGATGCGCCCGGAGGCAGGTCCTCCGGGCGCCACCCATCCAGACGACGCTCGGCGGCCGGACTCATCGCTCGCGCGTGGACGGCCTCCCGCGCGTGGAGCGCGCGACGGACGACCAGTCGCCGCTCGCGATCGGCTCGGCGTCGCTCGGGAGGCGCCCGGCGAAGCGATAGATCCAGGCGCTCCCGACCGGGCCGTCGAGGACGACGGACCGCCGCCGGAGGTATTCCGAGCCGGCCTCGTCCGCCGGGTCGTACGACTCGAGGGCGTCGAGCCGGGCCAGGTGCACCGGATCGGGAAGCCGGTAGAGCTCGACGACCACCCGGCCGGCCGGGTCGTCGACGAGGGCCGGAAAGTCGTAGGCCCGATCGGCGTTCCGCTGCATCCGGTGGATCCGGCCCGCGATCGAGCCGGAACCGATGAGCTCCGCCTCCGCCAGGAGAGCGTGGTTGCGCTCGCCGCGGCGGAGCGTGCCGTAGACGGCGACCACCGGCGCTCCGGCCTCGGCCAGGGCCTCGGCGCGCAGCCGTTCCACGACCGCCGCCAGTCGCTCGATCCCCTCGTCGATCGCGTCCGCGTCGACCGCCCCGTAGCCGAAGATCAGGCCCGGCGGACCCGGCTCCACTCGCCGCGTCGCGAGCCCGGCCAGCCCGATTCCCGCGGCCTGCGCGCCGGCCACGATCGCGGTCTCGTCGAGCGGCGAGCCGGGCGGCAGCCACGCCAGGACGTGGAGCCCCGCCGACGCACCGGTCGGGCGCGCCTCCGGCAGGTGCCGTTCGAGCGCCGCGAGCAGGACGTCGCGCCGGCGCCGGTAGATCGGCCGCATCCGCCGCAGATGATGGTCGAGATCGCCGCGGGCGAGGACGTCGGCGAAGGCCAGCTGATCGAGCGCGGCGGACCCCATGTCGGCCGCCTGCTTCGCGGCCTCGATCGGGTCCCTGAGCCGCTCCGGCACGACGAGCCAGCCGAGCCGGAGCCCGGGCGCGAGGATCTTGCTCGCGGAGCCGGCGTAGATCACGCGGTCCGGGGCGAGACCGTGGATCGCCCCGATCGGCGCCCGATCGTAGCGGAACTCGGCGTCGTAGTCGTCCTCGACGATCGTCGCTCCGCGCCGGACCGCCCAGGCCACGAGCGCCGAGCGGCGCTCCGGCGTCAGGACCGCCCCGGTCGGGTACTGGTGGGCGGCCGTCACGACGACGGCATCGGCGTCCGGCGACGCTGCGGCCAGCTCGTCGACCCGAAGCCCGTCCTCATCGACCGGGATCGCGATCCAGTCGAGGCCGGCCGCCTCGATCGTGGCCCGGTACTCCGGATCCGAGGGATCCTCCACTGCGACCCGGCGCGCGCCCGCCTCGCGGAGCGCGCGCAGCGTGAGCGCCAGGCCCTGGGCGAAGCCGCTGCAGATCACGACGCCGCCGGGATCCGCGGCGGTCCCCCGGGCGCGGTTCAGGTAGGTCGCGAGGGCGACGCGGAGCTCGGGCAGGCCGCGTCCGCCCTGGTAGGTCAGGCGGTCCGCCGGCGCGCTGGCGAGGATCCGTCGCAGCGCCCGCAGCCAGACGGCGCGCGGGAACTCGCGGACCTCCGGTCGGCCCGGCCGGAAGTCCCAGGCGTAGCCCGGGGACGCCGCATCCACCCGAGCGGGCCGGCGGGCCTCGGCGGATCGGGCGACCTGCGTGGATCCACCCGGCCGGCTGACAACGTACCCCTCGGCAACGAGCTGCTCATAGGCCTCCACGACGATGCCGCGGGAGGTCGCGAGCTGCGACGCGAGCGCTCGGCTGGACGGGAGCACCATCCCGGCCTCGAGCCGCCCCTCGCGGATCGCCGACCGGAGCGCTCGCTCCACTTGCCGATGAAGGGGATCGGGACTGCCCCGGTCGAGCTCGACCAGCAGCTCCAGGTCGGAACTGGTCTTCGTTCTTGGCATCGAACTGGACCTTACCAGAGGACCGGTACGCGGTGATCATCACCTTGCGTACTGGCACGAACGTGATCGAGCCAGACGCCCGCCGCACCTCGACCGCCGCCCGAAGGAGCCCCCGGATGGACGCCCTCATCGCCCTCTTCGCCATCGTCGCCGCCCTCGCGGTGCTCGACGTCCTCTCCATCGTGTTCGGCGCGGACAGCCGCGACGGGTTCGGGGACGATTGCCTCCGGACGACCCTCGGCTGATCCCTGCCGAGGGCCTCGCCCAGCACGCGATCGGAGACCCATCCATGGCCACCTGGGACGACTTCGCCGCCGCCGAGCCGGACCTCGCCGGGACGGGCCGGCGCCTCCTGAAGCGGACCGGCATCGGCGAGGGCCTCTTCGCCTCGATCCGGGACGGCCAGCCGCCGCGGATCAATCCGGTCTACGCGGAGATCGTCGATGGGCGGCTCCTGCTGTTCGTCCAGGCGCACTCGGCGAAGGCCGGCGACCTCCTCGACGACCCGCGGTATGCCTTCCACACCCATGTCGACCCGGCGGCGCCGGACGAGTTCGCCGTTCGCGGCCGGGTCCGGGAGGTGACCGATGCGGTCCTCCACCGGCACGCGCTCGACGCGTGGGCGTTCGACGCCCAGGGCGACGGCTACCGGCTGTACGAGCTCGACATCGAGCACGCGCTCATCGGCAGGCGCCCGACCGCCGACGACTGGCCGCCCGTCTACACCTCGTGGCGGGCGCCGGAGCCCGCGCCCGAGTCCGTCGGCGCCGGCTGACGGCGGATCAGGCCGCGGCCATCGCCTCGGCGGCGCCGACGATCGCGTCCGCGAGCTCGTCGACGTCGGCATCGGTCGCCGGGGTCGCGATCGCGCCCATCCCGCGCGGCGCCAGGTAGAAGCCCGCCAGCAGCAGCCGGACGAAGAGGTCCGCGGCTCCGGTCGCAGTCGCGACCGCCGAGGCGGCGGTGTGGTCGCCGAGCCGGACCTGGAACAGCGAGGCCGCGGTGTCGACTCGGACGTCCACGCCGCCCGTGTCGGCCGCCCCAGCGACGCGCTCGCGCAGGCGGGTCGCCCGCGCCGCCAGGTCGTCGTAGACCGCCGGCTTCAGCTCCGCCAGGGTCGCGAGCCCCGCCGCCGCGCCCACCGGGTTGCCGTTGAACGTGCCGCCATGGGTCAGCGCGCCGGACCGCCGGGCGTCGAACCGGTCCATCACGTCAGCAGCACCGCCGAACGCGGCGAGCGGATAGCCGCCCCCGATGATCTTCCCGAGGGTGGTCAGGTCCGGCCGGATGCCGGCCAGGGACTGCGCCCCGCCGGGCGCCGCCCGGAACGAGATGACCTCGTCGAAGATCAGCAGGGCGCCGGAGCGGTCGCAGATCGCGCGGAGCCGCCGGAGGAGCTCGGTCGAGGCCGCCCGGACTCCGCCGGCCCCCTGGATCGGCTCCACGATGATCGCGGCGAGCTCGCCCTCCCGGCCGGAGAGCGCCGTCTCGACCCCGTCGGGATCGTCCCAGGGCAGCGCGACGACCAGGCCGCCCACCGCGGCCGGCACGCCGGGCGACCCGGCGACGACCGTGTCGTGGGTCCCATGATAGGCCCGCTCGAAGATCCCGACGAGCGCCCGCCCGGTCACCGCCCGTGCCGCGCGGATCGCGAACATCGTCGCCTCGGTGCCGGAGTTCGTGAAGCGGACCCGCTCGACCGAATCGATCCGCCGGACGAGCTCCTCGGCGAGCTCGATCTCCAGCTCCGACGGCGCCCCGAACGCCGAGCCGCGCCGGACCCGGGCCTCCACCGCGGCCACGACCGCCGGATGGGCATGGCCGAGGATCAGCGACGTGTAGTTGCCGAGGAAGTCGCGATAGTCGTTGCCGTCGACGTCGCGGACCTGGATCCCGCTCCCGCCGGCCAGGTACGGGGGGTACGGCGGGGCGAAGACGGTCGTCCGCGTGGAGCCGCCGGGCAGGACCCGGGTCGCCCGCTCGAAGAGCGCCGCCGATCGGGGCGTGCGTGCGCGCCACGTCTCGTGCAGGCCGGTGGCGGAGGGTCGCTCGGCGATCGCCATGACCGAAACCCTACGCGACCCGCAGCCCGTCCTGCCAGACCTGCTCGACCCGCTCGGCCATGCCGCCGAAGTCGTACGGGTCGCCCGCAAGGACGACGAGGTCGGCGACCTTGCCCGGCTCGACCGTCCCGAGCCGCTCGTCCACGCCGAGCAGCTGGGCGGCGCTCCGGGTCGTGGCCTCGAGGATCGCCGCGGGCGCCATCCCGCCGGCCGCCATCAGCTCGAGCTCGCGGAGGTTCTTCCCATGGGCCGTGACGCCGCTGTCGGTGCCCATCGCGATCCGCACGCCCGCCTCGACCGCCCGCCGGAACGCCTCGCGGTGGACGTCGATCACCGCCCGGGCCTTGTCGACCACCGCCGGCGGCAGGCTGACCCCGGCTTCGAACGCGTCGAGGACGCCCTGCGGCGCGACGAGCGTCGGGACGAACCAGGTGCCGTGGCGAAGCATCAGCTCGATCCCCTCCTCGTCGAGGTAGATCCCGTGGTCGATCGAGCGGATGCCGGCACGGATCGCGTTCTTGATCCCGTCGGCGCCCTGGGCGTGAGCCATGACGAACATCCCCGCGGCGGTCGCCTCCTCGACGAGCGCCTCCAGCTCGGCCGGCCGGAAGTGGGCGTGGCGCGGGTCGTCGCGCGGCGAGAGGACGCCACCGGACGTCGCGACCTTGATCACGTCGGCGCCCATCCGGTGGAGCTCGCGGACCTTCCGCCGGACCGCGTCCGGCCCGTCGACGATCCCCGACGGCCGGCCCGGGTGGGGGCCCATGAGCGGGACCTCGAAGCCGGCCGGGTACCAGTCGTCGCCATGGCCACCGGTCTGGCTCAGCATCACGATCGAGATCTGGAGCCGCGGGCCGACGATCATCCCCCGCTCGAGGGCGGTCCGGATCCCGAGGTCCGCGCCACCGGCATCCCGCACGGACGTGATCCCGACCTCGAGCGTCTTCCGGAGATTCGCCGCCGCCTCGTAGAACTGGATCGAGAACGGCTCCTGGACGACGCCCCAGAGGTCGACGTTGGAGATCGTCACGTGGGTGTGGCAGTCGAAGAGGCCCGGCAGGATCGTCCGGTCGGAGACGTCCACGACCTGGTCGCCGTCGAGCCCGCTGCCCACGTCGACGATGCGGGAACCGTCGATCGCGACGTCCGCCTCGGCCGGGTCGCTGCCGGACCCGTCGAACACCCGACCGCCCTGGAGCACGATCCGCGTCATCGGTCCTCCTCGTCGCCCGGTTCGGCGCCGGTCGCGCCCGGCTCCAGTCTCGCCCGGAACAGGTCCGCGCCGCTCGACCCGTGGGTCAGGCGGAAGCACCAGCCGCCTTCGTCGGGCCAGGCCGCCGCTTCGAGCGAAGCGCCCGCCTCGGCGGCGAGCGCGAACTCGAGCCGATGGCGCCGGGGCAGCGCCGACAGCGCGTCGCCGCCGCCGGCGGCCGCGATCGACTCCTCGAGCCAGTCGAGATAGATCGCGTTGTTGGCGTGGCCCATGGGGTCGATCTCGTGGGGGCGGACCGAGAACGACCGCCGCGCCGCGGTGTCAGGCGTGGGCGCGAGCGCCAGCCGCCCGACCGAGCCGGTCAGCTCGTCGCCGCCGAACATCTCCGAGAACACGGCCGGGATCCGGGTCAGCGCCCCGCGATCGTCGATCAGGACCCAGTCGGTGAGCACCCGCCCGGCGAGGGTCCCATCGGCGAGCCGGAAGGTCCCGCGGCGGCGTGCGAAGACCCGGCGGATCCCGACGACCTCCGTTCGTGCGTCGACATCCGTGCCCATCGGGACGCCGGCGACGACCTCGAGCTGCGCCGCGCGGACGAGCCAGGTGAGGCCGCGCTCGGCGTACCACTCGCGGCCGAAGCCGAGAGCGGTCGAGTGGAGCCAGGCGAGGTCCTGGGCAAAGCGCATGAAGCCGGAGGTCCGGAGCATGCCGTCCGCGCCGGCCTCGTCGAACCGGACGCGGTAGGAGGTGTCGTGGCTCGATCGGCCCACGCGGACAGGGTAGCGGCGCAGCGCCGAAGTGATCGGCAGACGGTCCGGTCGGGCCTCAGCGTGCCGGCGCGGAGCGGCGGCGGCGAGACCAGGACCGCGCTCGCGCGGGCGGCTCCGCAGATCGATCGGCCCGGACGAGCAGGCTCAGGAGGAGACGCCGGGCCGATTCGTCCCAGGCGCTCGAATAGGCGCGCGTCGCCTCCATCCGGATCCGGCCGGCCTCGGCGCGCGCGCCCATCTGCTCGAGCCCGGCGACGCGCTCGAGGATGGCCCGATACAGCTCCGGCAGGTCCTCCGCGACGGAGGCGGCCTGTTCGCTGACGGTCGGATGGGCGGGGACGGACGGATGGGGCTCCATCACGCGAAAGGATCGCCCGGCCGACCCGCGGCCGGTACCGGAGATCGTCCTGCCGCCGGGTGCCGAACGTCCCGGTTCGGAGCGCTCGCGGTGCTCGCTCGCACCACTCGGCGTGGGGTCCGGCAGGATGCGGATGGGTGCGGTGCGGTCGTCCGTTCGCGGGAGGGCCCGGGCGGTCGCCGACCGGTCAGTCGCCCGCGTGGCCGCTGGATCGGACCTCGAAGCCGGTGAACCGGCCGGTCGCCGGCATCCGGACGGCCTGGACCGTCTCGACGATCGCGCCGGCCGGCCCATTCCGGAGCAGGCCCTCGAGCTCGTCGAGGTCGGTCGCCGGTCCCTCGGCGACGCAATGCACGCTGCCGTCGCGCTCATTGGCGACCCAGCCGGTGAGGCCGAGGCCCGTGGCCCGGCGGATCACCCAGTACCGGAAGCCCACGCCCTGGACGCGGCCGCGGACGGTGGCATCGAGGCGCTCGACGGCGTCGGGCCGGGGCTCGGCGGTCATGCCGCGGCCCGGGGCCAGGCGAGCAGGAGCGTGTCCAGCACGAGCTCCGGCCGGACGTTGGCCTCGATCAGCTCGCCGGCTTCGTCGAGACGGCCCAGGAACGCGGTCAGGTCCGCGGCGCCCCGATCGCGTCCGTCGCCGGTGGCGAGGGCGGCCGAAGCCTCTCGCAGGTCGTCGAGGAGGGCCGGGTCGCGGACGTCGCGCTCGACGCCGAGGCGGACGATCAGCAGGTCCCGGGCGATCTCCCGCCAGACGCCGACGACGGTCGCCGCGGCCCGGCGGCGCTGCTGGGCCGAGGCCGAGGCCGGCCGACCGGCCTCGGTCTCCGAGGTGTCGTCACCGTCGGCCGCGTCCGGGTCGTCCCCGCCCGTCGTCGCGTCCGTGCCGGCGGGCGCACGGCTCGCCCCGGTGGCGGCCGCTCCCCGCCCGCGGCCCCGGCCCCGTCCGCGTGGGGTCGCGGATCCGGCGTCGTCGTCGGCCTGCTCGGTCGTCGGGCGCGCCAGGGCGCGATCCAGCTCCGTCGCGCGATCGAGGAGCTCGCGCGCGGCCGCCAGGCGCGGGGCGGGTCCGCCCTCCAGCAGGTGCAGGAGCAGTCGCGCGAGCTCGTCGCGCGCCGCCACCGCGTCCGGCGCGGCGGCGTACGAGCTGGCGAGACCCGGCCGTCCAGCCGCGAGCCGGGCGAGCCGCGCGGCCAGCGGCGGATCGGCGAGATCGGCCTCGAGGAGGATCGCCTCGACGTCGCGGACGGCGACCGGGCCGAGGCGGATCCGGGCGCACCGCGATCGGACCGTCGGCATCAGGCGGTCCTCGTCGTCGGCGCAGAGGACGATCGTGACGCCGGAGGGCGGCTCCTCGAGCGTCTTCAGCAGCGCGGTCTGGGCGTCGTCGCCCATCCGATCCGCCCGCTCGATGATCGCGACCCGCGCGCCACCCTCCACGGGGAGCAGGGAGAGATCGAGGGCCAGCCGGCGGACGGTGCCGTCCTCGGGTCGCTCGCGGCTGCCGAT
>DATBGP010000358.1:0-2969 GCA_036557925.1 Candidatus Limnocylindrales bacterium
GGTAGTACGGATCGGTCTTGCCTTCGGCGACGAGCTCGGCCGCGACGACGTCGATCGCCATGCCGTTCTCGGCGTGCATCATGATCAGCCCGCCGTTCTTCGCGGTCTGCTGCATCGCCCGGAAGATCGCCCCGTCGTCGCTGTAGAAGACGCCCGGATACGCGGTGAACAGCTTGAAATCGGGGATGCCCTCCGCGACCAGGCCATCCATCTCCTGGAGCGAGTCGTCGGTGACGTCGCTCATGATCATGTGGAAGCCGTAGTCGGCGACGGCATTGCCCTCGGCCAGGGCATGCCAGGCATCGAGGCCCTCGCGGAGGCTCTTTCCCTTCGACTGGACGGCGAAGTCGACGATCGTGGTCGTCCCACCGAAGGCCGCGGCGCGGGTGCCCGTCTCGAACGTGTCCTTCGCGAAGGTCCCGCCGAACGGAAGCTGCATGTGGGTGTGGACGTCGATCGCGCCCGGGATCACCCACCGGCCGGCTGCGTCGATCGTCTCGTCGGCGGTCACGCCGTCGGCTGTGAGGTCCGTGCCGATCCGGGCGATGGTCTCGCCGTCGATCAGGACGTCGGCCGCGGTCGAACCGTCGGCGGTGACGATCGTGCCGTTCGAGATCAGCGTGCGCATCGGGCCTCCTCCAGCAGTCGGACCCGACGAGGATAGCGACTGCACCCGATGCGGTTGGCGCGGGCGAGGGTCGGCCCCGCCCGCGATACGTTGGTGCGGGCGAGGGTTGGCCTCGTCCGCGGCAGGGGGCGGGCGGGGGTCAGCGGTCGGCGGCGCCCCGAACGCGCGAGAGGCCGATGAGGATGGCCGAGCCGAGCAGGGCGAGGATCGCGCCGGCGAGGACCGGCCGGCCGTCGCCGGCGACCAGGTACTGGGGGTCGACCGTCGGGAGCTTGGTCACGAGCACGCCGGCCACGAGCAGCCCGATCAGCAGGACCGCGGTCCGGACGAACCGCCGCTGGAGGCGGGACCGCTTCGCGCCCTTGCCGTCGAGGTCCCAGAACGGATCGTGGTCGGCGGAATGGGACAGCTGGGGCATGGAGAGCGCCTCCGGTGGGTGGGGGTGGGGAGCGGCCGGATCGTCCGTCGCTCGACCCGCGCTGCCAAGTCACCCGTTCCGGCCAGGGACCGTCAGCGACCCCAGCGGACCGCACAGGGCGGTCGTCCATCCGGTGCGCGACCGCACCGGCCGCCATCCCGGCAGCCCCGGATCAGCCGAACGGGTGGACGCCCAGCACCGGGTGCAGACGGGCGAGCCAGACCGCGAGCGTCAGCCCGCAGGCGATCTCGGCGATCAGGAACGCCAGGTTGCCGACCAGGCGCCGGCGGACCCGGTCACGACGCGCGGCGACGCCCTCCAGGTCCCACCATGGGTCGGTCTTCGAGCGGTTCGCGAACCGCGTCAGCAGCGTCATCTCGGCGCCCTCCAAGGCGAGTCAACGGAGCCTGAATCGTGGCTCGCCCGCACCGGCGAGTCCAGCCTGACCCTTTGGCCACGGAGGGACCGGGACTATCGCGCCGGTCCGATGGCAAGGCCAGAGCCGGCTGCCGGCTACGGCCGGGGAGCGGGCGGGAAGCTGGAGCCGTCGTACAGCGTCCGGGCGCCCAGTGGCTCGTCGAGCGTGACTGAGACCGGGAACTCGGGGTTGCCCGGGCAGTCGGCGCCGCCGGGGACCGTGCGCACGGCGAGCGTGATGGTCACGGCCTCGTCGGTCGAGAGGACGACCGGGGCGAGGACGCGACCCTCCGGCGGCTTGCCGTTCGCGCAGGCCTGCTCCGTGCCGAGGACCCGGATCTCGGTGCTCGCCGCGTCCGACGGATGGGCCGGGTCGAGCCGCCAGGTGGCGAATGCCACGCCGTCCGGCAGCTGGACGTGGAGGTCGCAATGACCGCCTTCGTCGAACATCCATCCGTCGGGGCCGGACGCCATGGTCGCGATGCGCCAGCCATCGGCGGCGGGCGCCACGAACGTGACGCGTCCGGGTGCGCGGTCCACCTCGCGCCACCCGGAGCGGGGCATCCGCATCTCCGGGGGCGCCTCGATGGTGACGTATCGCCGCAACGCGATGGACGCGGGATCCGCCGCCAGCTCGGCCGTCGCCGGCTGGCGGAGCGCGCCGGCCGGGAACGTCGGCGGATTGTTGCCGCAGATGAGCACGCCGGCGAGCCCCGGTGGCAGGGCACTCTCCTCGGGCAACCCGAGCGACGGTGCGGGACTCGCGCTCGATCCGTCCGGCGGCAGCGTCAGGACCGGGTCCGGCGAGGATCCCGGTCCGGATGCGGTCGGGACCGGCGACGGGTTCGAGGCGCAGGCGGCCAGCACGGCCGCGACGGTCATCGCGACGCCGGCCACGCGAGCGGACGGCCGCCGCGCCATCGCCCTGGGCGGCTCCGGCCGCGCCATCGCCCTGGGCGGCTCCGGCCGCCGCGCCATCGGCCTAAGGGGGTCCGGCCGCCGCCCGGATCGCGGGGATGATCTCCCGGCCGTAAACGTCGAGCACGCCCTCCTCGTCGCCGTTCATCAGGTAGATGTTGAACTGGTCGACGCCGACCTCGGCGAGCCGTTGCAGCTTCGCGACGTGGTCTCCGACCGAGCCGAGGACGCAGAACCGGTCCGTCACCTCGTCGCCGACGAACCTGGCGTTCGACGAGCCGACCTCGGCGTGGTGGCGGTAGTCGTAGCCCTCGCGATCCTGGATGTAGCCCGTCAGTGACTCCGGCAGCTGCTCGCGCGGGTACTTGTTGACGAGGTCGACGACGTGGTTGCTCACGAGAGCCGGGAACCAGCGCGTCCGCTCGCGGCAGTCGTCCATCGCCCCGACGTGGGCCGGCGCCGCGGCCTGGACCTTCACGGAGCCCGGCGGCCGGCCGGCGGCCGCCTCGGCCTCCCGGACCTGCCCGACGAACCAGGCGATGACGTCCGGGTCGGCGAGCTGGAGGATCACCCCGTCGGCGACACGCC
>DATBGP010000359.1:0-2031 GCA_036557925.1 Candidatus Limnocylindrales bacterium
GGCGTCGTGGTCGAACGGCGTCGAGAGGAAATCGAGCCCCGCGTCCGTCGCGTGACGGAAGAGCTCCGCATGCCACTCGCGCGGGAGCTCGAGCTCGCGGAACAGGTCGGACATCGTCTTGTCCGGTGGCAGCAGCCCGTCGAGGTACTTCGCGCGGGTCGTCGTCTCCGCGACGATCCGGTCCGAGGCGAACGTCTGGAACTTCACGGCGTCCGCGCCCGCCGCCGCCGCCACGTCGATCAGCCGCTTGGCCTGGTCGAGATTCCGGTCGTGGTTCGAGCCGGCCTCGGCGATGACGTAGACCGGCGCGCCCCCGCCCACCGGCCGCTCGCCGATCCGGACCACCTCCATCAGCCGTCCTCCTGTCCGATCGGGGCCTCCGCCGTCCGATGGTCGCGCTGCTCGACGTCACGGTTCATCGCCGGGAGCCCGGGCTCGGCCGCGACGATCGCCTCCAGGTCCGCGAGTCGCGGCGGTCGATCCTCGGCCAGGCGCTCCGCGAGCGCCCGGGCGAACGCGAGGTCCACCGGCTGGTCGACGGTGTAGCGGCCGTGTCGCCACGCCGGCGGATCGGCCAGCCTCCCGATCGCGAACCGCTCCGGCCGAGCATAGACGAACGGCAGGACGTGCTCGCGATCCGCCGGCTCGACGGCCTCGCGATCGGCAGCGGCGAGCGCTTCCCAGCGCACGGCCTCGCCGCCGATCCCGAGCGGCAGCCCGGCGATGCCCACGTAGTCGAACGGGCCGGCCGCGAGGCGTTCCAGCTGGCCGGCCATCACGCCGGGGTCCGGGAAGGGGTTGTCGCCGGTCTGGCGGAGGACGACCTCGGGCTCGAGCGGCGCGATCGCGTCGACGACCCGTCGGAGGACGTCCTGCACGGGGCCGCGATGGACGCGCAGGCCCTCCCGCTGGAGAAGCGCCACGAGCGGATCGTCGCTCGCCTCCTTCGTGGTCGCGACGACCACGTCGCCGACGCCCGGGGTCGCCGCAACGGCCCGGACCGTCCAGAGGATGAGCGGCCGGCCCCCGATCGGCTCGAGGACCTTGCCGGGCAGCCGCGTCGAGCCCATCCGGGCCTGGACGACGGCGATCGTCCGGGGGGCCATCTCGGGCGGCTCAGGCCGCCCGGTAGGCGGTCGTGACCTTGTCGAGCGCGGCGACGACGTCGTCGACGTCGGCGGCCGTCATCGCGGCGAACAGCGGGAGCGTCAGGAGGCGGTCGTAGGCGGCCTCGGCGACCGGCATCGAGATCCCGGGGAACCGCTCGCGGTAGTACGAGTGGCGGTGGACGGGCAGGTAGTGGACGTTGACTCCGATCCCCTCCGCCCGCAGCGCGTGGTAGACCGCGCCGCGATCCACCCGCAGCCGGTCGAGGCGGAGCTGGGCGAACGCGAAGTGCCAGGCCGGGTCGGCCCGCGGATCGACCACCGGCGGATCGAGCAGCTCGTGGCCGGCCAGCCGTTCGAGGTACCGAGCCGCGAGCTCCCGCCGGCGCTCGAGGAACGCCGGGACCCGCAGCAGCTGGCTCGAGCCGAGCGCTGCGCCGAGGTCCGTCAGCCGGTAGTTGTAGCCCAGCTCGACCATGTCGTAGGTCCAGTCGCGGCGGGCCGCCAGCTCGGTCGCGATGCCGTGGTTGCGGAACCGCCGGAGGCGATCGGCCAGGTCGTCGCGGTCGGTCAGGACGGCGCCGCCCTCGCCGGTCGTGAGGATCTTGGCGGGGTGCAGGCTGAGCACCGTGAGGTCGGCCAGCGTGCCGACGGCGCGACCGTCGAAGGTCGCCCCGAGCGAGTGCGACGCGTCCGCGATGATCGTCAGGGGCCCGCCCGGCGCCGCGTCGGCGACCGCCCGGAGCGCGTCGTAGTCCGCGGGCTGGCCGGCGTAGTCCACCGGCAGGAGCGCCCGGGTCCGGGGCGTGAGCGCCTCCGCCACGAGCTCCGGGCGGATGAGGAGCGAGCCCGGGTCGACGTCGGCGAAGCGGGGCTCGGCGCCCGCGTACAGGACGCAGTTCGCGGTCGCGGCGAACGTCATGGG
>DATBGP010000360.1:0-7296 GCA_036557925.1 Candidatus Limnocylindrales bacterium
CCCGCGTCGACCGTCCCGACGCTGTCAGAGATTCGAGGTGATACCCCGGTGACGCAGGTGATCGCGATTGCGAACCAGAAGGGCGGCGTCGGCAAGACGACGACGGCCATCAACCTCGCCGGGGCGCTCGAGGAACAGGGCTATCGGGTCCTCTGCATCGACATGGACCCGCAGGCAAATCTCACCGCCGGTCTCGGCGTCAATCTCAACACGGTCGAGCAGTCGATGGCCGACGTCCTGGCGGACGGTCGCGCGACGCTCGGCGAGGTGATCCGCCCGACCGACAGCGCAGGCATCGACATCGCCCCCGCGAACATCGACCTCGCGAGCACCGAAGGCGAGCTGTTCACCGCGCTGGGTCGCGAGCAGGTCCTGCGCGACGCGCTCGAGGGCCAGGTCGACGCCTACGACTACGTCCTGATCGACTGTCCCCCGAACCTGGGCCTCCTGACGGTCAACGGCCTGGTCGCCGCGAACAGCGTCATCATTCCGGTCCAGACCCAGTACTACGCGATGAAGGGCCTGAACAACCTCGTCAAGGTCATCAACATGATCCGGATGAAGCTGAACCGGGACCTGCGGATCCTCGGCCTGCTCCCGACGTTCTACGACGGCCGGACGAACCTGGCCCGCGACATGCTCGACGAGCTGCGGGTGGTCGGCGATCACCACGTCTTCACGAGCATCGTCCGCAACACCGTGAAGCTCGGCGAGGCGCCGCTCGCCGGCCGCCCGATCACCTCGTATGCCGGGGCGTCGGAGGCCGCGCGAACGTATCGCGAGCTCGCCCGGGAGGTGATCGAACTTGGCCAGGCCTGACTTCCGCGCCGCCGCCGCTCGTCGCCTCTCCGAAGACCGCGAGCTGTCGCCCGCGATCATCAGTCTGTTGAACCCGGACGACGCCGGCAGAAGCGTCGGCGTCCGGGTGATCCCGGTCGAACGCATCGAGCCGAACCCCGACCAGCCGAGGATGATCTTCGACGAGGAGGCGCTCCACGAGCTGTCCGCCTCGATTCGCGAGCACGGCGTCCTCCAGCCGATCCTCGTCCGGCCGCTCGGCGAGAATCGCTTCCAGCTGATCGCCGGCGAGCGCCGTTGGCGCGCGTCGCGCGAGGCCGGGATTCCGACGATCCCGGCGCTCGTCGAGGACATCGACGACGATACCGCCCTCGAGATCGCGATCATCGAGAACCTCCAGCGCGAGGACCTGTCGCCTCTCGAGGAGGCGACGATGTATGACCGGATGGTCAAGGAGCACGGCTACTCGATCCGGAAGCTCGCCGAGAAGCTCGGCAAGGACAAGGGCTACCTCGAGAACCGGCTCCGCCTGGCGGACGCGCCGGAGGAGATCCGCGAGCTGGTGTCCTTGCGCAAAGACACCCTCTCCCACGCCTACGAGCTGCTGAAGGTCGACGACCCGAAGAAGCGTCGCAAGCTGGCGGGTCAGGTCGCCGCCGGCGAGCTCTCCCTCGTCAAGCTCCGGGAGCGGATCGAGGGCCGCCGAAGCCGGACATCCCCCGTCGCCGACGGCGCCGAAGCCGGGGAGATCTGGTCGGCCGAGGTCGCGTCGGAGGCAGACCCCGACGAGGGAGACGTCGACTGGGCGTCGGATCGGCCCCGCGGACCGCTGTCCGACGACTCGCTGGTCCAGGCCCGCCACCAGCTGAACGACGCCGTCGAGGACCTCGTGGCCGTCCTCCGGTCGCCGGACGTCGTCCGCTCGATCCCGGATGTCGACCGGGCCAACCTGGCCAAGTACCTGACGATCGCGAAGCTCAAGCTCGAGAACGCGATCGCGGTCGTCCGGTCCGGCGACACCGGCTGACCCGTCCCCCGCACATCCCCGAAGCCGGCGCAGATGGCGCCGGCTTCGTCAGGACCGGGCCCGCAGGATCGACCGGCAGGTCGAGCACCGGGCCGGCACTCGGTGATGCTTCCGACGTCCCTCAGCCGACCACGGCCAGCAGCCAGACGACCGCGAAGATCGCGAGGGCGACGGCTTCGGCCCGCCAGGCTCGCTCGCGATCCGCCGGCGGCCGAGCGCGCACAAGGAGGGGCGCCGCGGCCGCGATGACGGCCACGACGGCCAGCGCCGCGAGCCACGACGGCGGCGTCCCGGCGATCGCCGCGGACACGACTCCGACGACCCCGACCACCGCGTAGAGTCCGGCGGTCACGGCGGCGGCCCGGTCTGGCCCGAGCCGAGCGGCCACGGACGTGGCCCCGGCCGCCTCGTCTCGCTCGACGTCCACCAGGCTGTTGCCGATCGCGAGCCCCGCACCC
Source organism: Candidatus Limnocylindrales bacterium (assembly GCA_036557925.1). Lineage (GTDB taxonomy): Bacteria > Chloroflexota > Limnocylindria > Limnocylindrales > CSP1-4 > CF-46. The sequence goes on from DATBGP010000360.1 coordinate 2,284, forward strand.
GCCGCGACCGCGGCCGGGATCAGGGCGGCGAAGGGCGGTGGCAGGCTCCCGGCCGCCCCGAACCACCCGTACACGGGCAGGATCGGGATTCCGACCGCGAAGGGCAGCCACGACCAGGCGGTGCCCTTGAGCCGCAGGTCGTACGCCAGCCCGATCCCGACCACGAGGAGCCCGAGGCCGGCGAGCCCGGGACGCACGGTGAGGGCGAGGAGGATGCCCGCCGCGAAGGCCAGACCGGCCGCCACCCGGGCGGCACGAGGAGCCACCAGCCCCGCCGGGATCGGCTTGCCCGGCTTCCGGCCGGCGTCGCGCGGCGCGTCGACCACGTCGTTGACGACCCCGATGCCGAGCTGCAGGCAGGTCATCGAGAGCCCGATCCGGACAGCGACTTCGGGGGTCGCACCGGCGACGGTCGCCACGCCCCCGCTGAGGAGGCCGTCCAGGATCGACGGGAAGGGATGGGCCAGCCGCAGCCAGCCGACCAGGCGCTCCCCCGCCCCGATGCGGGACGCGGGAGCGGCGTCAGACGTAGACGAGCTCGTCGAAGTTCGCGACGAGGTAGTCGATCAGGCGGTCCCGCCCATCGGGGACCTGGGAGCGGATCCCGGGAACCAGCGCCCAGAGCGTGATCGCCGGCACCATCAGCGATCCTTCCCGATCCCGCCCGACGACCGCCGGGGACCCGCCGCCGGAAGCGAACACCCGTTCGAAACCCGCGTCATCGAGCTTCGCGGTTCGCTGGAAGTCGGCCACGACCTTCCGGACGCCGCGGCGGATCGCGACGTCCCGCATCATCTCGGATGCCCACGCGTCGATCTGCTCGTCGTCCTGCTCCCGGAGCCGGGATCGGTATTCCTTCGGGTCGGTGGACAGGCCGGTGCTCGCCACGCGTTCTCCTGGAGCTGATCGGGCCGTTGGATCGAGGCTGGAACGCCCCGCAGTATGCCAGAGGCTGGCCGATCAGAGACCTGCGGCGTCCAGCCCGGCCGGGGCCGGCGCCGCCCCGTGGAGGGCCGCGATCCGCTCGCGTTCCGCGGCCTCGGCCTCCTCGCGGCTGCCCTCCGGCCAGTCGTTGAAGAGCCCGGTCAGCCACCGCCCGAACGGCCCCGGCCGGCGGAGCTCCGGACGATCCCGGACGAGCACCGACAGGGCCGTCCAGCAGCGGAGCGTCAGCGCCTCGACTCCTTCCCGGTTGCGCGGCTCGCTCGGCGCGAGCGGCTCGCCGACGACGACCTCGACGCGGCGCCCGAACCCGAGCCAGGACGTGCCGACGATCGCGATCGGCACGAGCGGCACCTTCGCCCGCAGCGCGAAGTAGGCCGCGCCCTCGCTGAGCGGCCCGACGTGGCCCTCGAACGGCCGGATCCGCCCCTCCCCCGCGATCGCGACGACGTGCCCGGCCCGGGTGGCGGCGCTGACCTTGCGGGTGGCCTCGAGCAGGTCGCTCTTGCCCGGCCGGTACGGGATCGTCGCTCCAGTCCAGCTCATCAGCCGGTTCCGGCCGCCGACCGACATGTCCTCCTCCTTCGGCCCGAAGAACCGGAGGCGCGGCCGCAGCGGCAGTGCGGCCATCAGGACGAAGGGATCGATCCAGCTCCGATGGGCGAAGCAGTAGATCGCCGGGCCGGCCGGAAGGCGCCCGCGGCCGGTCAGGCGAACCCGGAAGAGCCCGCGGCTGATCACGATCGCGACGAGCCGGCTGAGCGAGATCCGCAGCCAGCGGCGGACGGGATGGATCGTGTCCGGCACGCCTCCGGTCGCCCGGGCCCGACCGTTCACATCGCCGGCGTCGCCGGCACCGGTTCGGGGCTCGAGCGTGGCCGGATCGAGATCGGCCAGCCGGGCGACGACGAGGTCGGCATGCTCCTCCGCGCCCGGGGCGGGCGGCACCGATCCATTCGGGACCAGGATCGTCCGCATCCCGGCCGCGCGGCCGGCCTTCAGGCCGTTCAGGGAGTCCTCGACGACCACGCTTCGCCCGGGCTCGACGCCAAGCCGCCCCGCCGCCTCGAGGAAGACGTCGGGCTCCGGTTTGCCATGGGCGACCTCGTCGGACGAGACGACGGCCCGGAAGACGTCGGCCAGCCCGGTCGCCGCCAGGGCGGCGTCGATCACGCGGCGATGCGACGAGGAGGCCAGCGCGACGGGATGGCGGCCCGCGATCGAGCGGATCGCGTCCGGGGCCGAATCGATGACGGGCGCGCCCTCGGCCTCGTAGCGCCGGATCATCCGGTCGACGATGGCCCGCTCGATCTCCTCGGCCGGCAGGTCCAGCCCGAGCCGGCGGCGCATCGTCTCGGACCACTGGCGCGAGTTCGCGCCCATGACGGCATGGCGGTCGTCCACGGTCCAGCCGCGCCCGTGCTCGGCGGCGAAGGCCTTGCGGACGTCGTCCCACCAGATCTCCGAATCGACGATCACCCCGTCGAGGTCGAAGATCACGCCCTCGATCGAGGGCCTCGCGGCGACGCGGAGCCGGGGGAGCTTCAGCGGGTCGGCGTCCGCGACGCGGGCGGCTTCGCCTGTCCGCTCGCTGCCCGGGTCTTCGTCGCTGGCTTCGCCGCCCGCCGCGTGGCCGCGGCTCTCGATCGACGCTTCACCGTCTCCTCGACCGGTGGCAGCGGCCGGCCGTCGATCGCGGCGATCACCCGCAGCGCGAACGCGGCGACGAGGTCCGCTTCGGCGTCGACACCCCGCAGGACCTGCTGTTCCACCTGGAAGCTCAGCAGCCGCCGGCCACCCTGCGCCTCCAGGGCGAGCTCGCCGATCGCGACCCGGTTCCACCGGACGAGCTTCGTCGTCGCCCGTGGCCCCTCGCCCGGGATGACGCGGACGAAGCAGGCGATCAGCCCGGGATCCGTCGGGACGAGGATCGTGTGGCGGGCGGCGGGCTCCTCGCCCCAGGCCACCCAGCAGTGCGGGTCCGGCCCCGCCCCGAGCGAGGCGAGGGCGGGATCCACCACCGCGGCGATCCTCGCCGAGGCCGCGTCCTTCTTCGGGGCGCGCGCTCGCCACTCGCTGAGTCGCATCGTTCCCTCCGAACCGATTGCCGCGAGTCCCGGACGACGACGGGGTCGGGCCGAGGCTAGCACAGTCCTGTACCGTTCCCGTCGCGATCCGCCCGCATCGGCGGCCGGTCGACCAGCAGCGAGGGGCGCGTGACGGGGACGATCGACTGGGCTGCGGGACGAGCGGCGAGCCTCGACGCCACGACCTCCATTCCGGACCCCACCCTCGTCTTCCTCTTCGTCGCCGGGATCGTGGTCGGGCTCGTGCTGCTGGGCCGGGGGATGGCCGGCTACCGCCGCGCGACCCGGATGAGCGGCATCTCCACCTCGCGCATCGCCTCGATCGCGATGGGCGAGGTCCTCGTGAGCGGGACCGCGGAGCCGATCGAATTGACGCTCGTCTCGCCGCTGCAGAGCGCGACGTGCCTCTACTACCGCGCCCGGGTGACCGAATCCGGCAGCGACTCCGACTCGGAGGTCTTCCGCGAGGAACGCGCCGTGGGATTCCGTGTCCGGGATCCGTCCGGCGCGGTGCGGATCTTCCCGTCGGGCGCCGGCTTCGACGTGCCGGACCGGTTCGACGAGGAGAGCGGCCGCTGGGACGGCTCGGCGCCGCCCGGCCTCCTGCCGCGCGTCGGCTCGGCGTTCGGGCCGGGCCAGGATCGCGAGTCGCAGATCGCCGCGCTGCTCACCGTCCACGATCCCGGCCGGGACCCGTGGCCGGGTTCGCCGGCGCCGGCGTGGACCGTCGGCGGCGGCACGATCTCGTTCGGGTCGGGCGGCGGCAGGCGCCACTACCGCGAGGCCCGGATCGAGCCGGGTGACGTCGTGACGATCGTGGGCCGGGCCGTCCCGTTCGGCGACCTCTCGGACCCGCGGGCCGCGAACCTCCTCGACGGATCGATGGTGACCGAAGGGGATCCGGAGGTCGCGGCGGATCTCGCCGAGGCCCGCCAGGCCGGCCTCCTCGCGGCGACCCCCGAGGCGGCCTGGGGCAATGCCGCGATCGAAGGGTTCGGGATCGGCCGCCCGGTCCGCGCGCCGCAGCTCGACGCCGGTGTCACGCCGCCCCCGCCCCCGGACCCCGCCCTGGCCCGACGGGCACGCGAGGCCTTCGACATCCCGCCCGACACGCTGGTCCTCGCGAGCGAGCCGGGGACCCGGCTGTTCGTCTCGCTCGGGCCGCCCGCCGCGGCCAGCGCTCGGCAGCGCGACGGCGTGGTCGTCGGCCTGCTCGGCGCGGTGGTCGCGATCGTCTCGGCGATGGCCCTCGCCCTGGTCGCGTCGAGGCCCGCCTGATGCCGGCCGCGCTCGCCGCCTCGTTCGCCGTCGGCCTCCTCGTCGCGATCGTCCTCTTCTTCGTCGTCGTGATCTACAACGACGTCATCGCCCTCGAGCGCCGGATCGACAAGGCCTGGGCGAACATCGAGGTGATCCTCCAGCAGCGCCACGACATGCTGCCCGCCCTCGTCGATGCCGTCCGCGGCGTCATGCAGTTCGAGCGCGACGTCCTCGAGCGGGTCACCGCAGCCCGGGCCGCCTTCTCGCCGTCCGCTCCCGTGCCGAGCCAGGCGGCGACCGCTGTCGAGACGACCCGGGCGGTCCGCTCGCTCTTCGCCACCGTGGAGCGCTACCCCGCCCTGAAGTCGGCCGAGAACGTCCTGGCCCTGCAGGAGGAGATCGAGCGGCTCGAGGGCATGCTGGCCGACCGGCGCGAGCTCTACAACGACCAGGTCTACCGGCTGAACTCGCGCATCCAGCAGGTCCCGGCGAACCTCCTGGCCGGCCTGTTCGGCTGGCGAGCGCGGCCGTTCTTCGACGCGGAGCCCGGAGCGGACGCGCCGCCGCCCGGCCTCACCGATGTCATCGGCGGTCCGCCGGCCTCGTGAGCGAGCCGGGGGACGGTGCCGCCGACGAGCCGACGAGACTCGTCCTCGTGCGCCACGGCGAGACCGAGTGGTCGAGGGCGGGGCGCCACACCGGCCGGACGGACATCCCGCTCACC